>JBPCTU010000092.1:0-15120 GCA_051011515.1 Acidimicrobiales bacterium | reverse complement strand
GTCTCTGGCCGGAAACGCCCCGGCTGCCTGGATCTTCGATCTGGATGCCCACCCGACGATCCATGCGGACTTGGAGCAGCTCTCCTCGCTGCTCGACAGGCTCATGGTCATCGGTCGGGCGGCCGATCCTGACGCCTCGTTGTCGATATCGCTCAGCGTGGGTCCATACGTCATCGACGTCAACGGTGACCAGCCGTTTTCGTCAGCGAGCGCAGCCAAGCTCTATTGGACGGTCGCCGCTGTCGGCGTCGCCGGTGCCGAGCCAGTCGAGGATCTCGCGGCCGCAGTCTTCATGTCATCTGACAACTCGGCGGCGGGCCGGCTCATCGACGTAGCCGGTGTCGACGAAATCAACCGGTTCACAGAACGACTCGGCATGGAGTCGACCTACCTCTCGGTGTGGGCATTCGATCGCGGCCGTTTCGCCAGTGACCGGGCCGAACGAGGTAGCTCCAATACGACCTCCGCCAACGACCTGACCTTGTTTCTGGACAAGCTGCGTTACGTGGAGCTGTTGGGACCCGAAACCACGGCCAGGGTTCTGGCCTGGATGATGTTGACGCCCGACAACGTGGGCGGTCCGACCGGTTACGGGGGAGCGCTCGCGGATCGACTGCCGTCTCATGTCGCAGCTCGCACGATGCACAAGGCGGGGTGGCTGCCGCCCAACTGCTGCAGCGACCCAGAGCAGGTCATCATCGCCGGAGGAATTGTGCCTCTGCCCGACGGCGCGACGTTCTCGATTGCAGTCGCTGCGGCGGGGGGGTCCGACTACGCAGCTCAAGTCGAGTGGGTCGGCCAGGTCACTTGCTCGGTCTACTCGACCATTGTGGATGAGCGCTCCTGCGACTATTCGGAGCCAACCGACGAGTCCAGCTGAGATTCAACCGAAGCTGTTGCCTCAGCTACCTCCGACGCGCAGCGGACAGAGATGGTCCTGCAGGAACTCGAGTTGTAGTCGGAGCAGGTTCTCTGCCACGACCTCCTGCGGCGTCATGTGGGTTACGCCCGACAGAGGCAACACGTTGTGGGATCGGCCCGAGGCCAGCAACGCCTGCGATAGGAGAAGTGTGTGCGCGGCTACGACATTGTCGTCGGCGAGACCGTGAATCAACAGGAGTGGGCGGCTCAAACTCGACGCCTTCTCGACGAGATCTGTGCGGTGATAGTGGTCGGGGTGGTGGTCGGGATGTCCCAGATATCTCTCGGTGTAGTGGGTGTCATATAACGACCAGGTGGTAACTGGTGCTCCAGCGACGGCGGCGTGAAACCTGTCCGGGCGTTCGAGCACAGCCAAGGCCGCGAGGTACCCGCCGAACGACCAACCTTTGATGCCCACTCGGCCCAGATCGAGGCCGGGATAGTCTCCAGCCACGGCGTCGAGGGCTGCCAGCTGGTCGTCTAGAACTGGGCCCGCGAGGTCACCCCAGACCGCTCGTTCGAAGCCGGGGTTTCTGCCCGGTGTACCCCTGCCGTCGGCTATCACCACGGCGAAACCCTGGTCGGCAAACCATTGTGGCGGTCCATACGCTCCGCGAGATCGCAGTACGCGTTGCGCATGTGGCCCTGCGTAGGGGTCCAACAACACCGGCAGCGGCGTGTCCGGTGTGGCTCCCTCGGGTAACAAGACCGCTGTGCGGAGTTCGTCGACGCCATAGTTTGCGAAGTTGATGTGCAGCGAGCGCCCAGCAGGCTCAGAGAGGTCGTCGATGAGACCCACCTGCTCGCCGTTGCTCCAGATGACGACACGGCTTCCGTCGTTGTCCATGGTCGTCGAGGTGATTGCGACAGCGTCGCCGGCCGTTACCGCCGAGTGCATACCCGGGTCCTCGGTCAGCCGATGGACGGTCGAGTCCGTATCGACGTGCACGAGGTGCTGCTCCATCGGGTCGAACGAGACGACTGCCAATATGCCGGCCTCGTCGGCTTGCGACACTCGCCGAACCTGCATGTCGTCCCCGGTCAACGATTCGCCGTCGAGCACCAGCCGCCGTGCAGCACCCCGGTCTTCAACAGTGAGGAGGCGATGGCCGACCCAGGCCGGGGCACCTGGGACCAGCTCGGTCCAACAAGAGTCCGACCACCGGTAGAGCTCGGTGACCGAGCCTGTCTGGGAGTTGACATCCAGCACGCCGGTGGTGGCTTGATCCCTTGTCTGAACGGTCAACGTCGGCTGATCTCGAGGTGCCCATGAGGCATCGGCCAAGTACTCCCATTCTCCAGCGGGGTTCCACTCGACGTCGAGGCTGGCTCCATCTACGTGGTGGATCTCGAGGCCCACGCTTGCGTTGTTGGTGCCGGCCCGTGGGTATCTGGTCGTCCGCGGTGATGCGGCAGGGTCTACGGGGGAGCTGATGTGCCACTGCTCCACGCCGGTGGTGTCGACGCGGGCTGCCAGGATGCGTGTTCCCTCCGGCGACCACCAGTACCCACGGCTACGGCCCATCTCTTCGGCAGCGACGAACTCTGGGAGGCCATAGGTGATGTCGGGGTCGCTGCTTCCGGCAACCATGCGGTCGCCGTCTCGAAGGGACGTCACGTAGAGGTTTCCTGTTGCGACATAACAAACGGTGCTGCTCGTGGGGCCGGGGCGCGGGTCGACGACGCCGTCGACGGTGGGCAGGCGAGCTGTTTCGCCGCTGGACAAGTCGGTGGAGAACAGTCGACCGGCCAGCGCGAAGTAAGCTCGTTTCACGTCTGGGTCGGTCGAGTAGGCGACGATTCCGCCGCTGGCTTCGCGGGCACGTTCTCTGCGCGCCTTCTCTTCGGGCGGAACGTCAGCAGATGAATCGCCTTCGCCGACAAGGTCGAACGGGTCGGCGACTATCGAGGCTTTACCGGACGCCACATCGTGCACCCACAGTCGGTTGACCGCATCCTCCCCCGACGTGGACCGCAGGAACGCCACTCGGTTCCCATCCGGTGAGATGGTCAGCGAACGGGGCGCTCCGAGAGTGAACCGGCGAGTCAGGGCGTACCGGGCGGGGAAGTCCGAACGATTCATGCCACCCGGTGTACCAGCTTCCGGCGCCTGCGACTGGATCCCGACAGCGCCGAGGCCTTCGAGCGAACCGCAGCGGCGAGGGGTGCTAGAACGATCAAGCCGACTGCATTGGAGCCGCGATGGAACCCACGCCGTTCATAGCCGACCTTCCCGCCGAACAACTGGAAACGTTGCGGAGTCGGCTGCATTCGACGCGATGGCCTGGGCCGATTGGCGACGACAGTTGGACCTACGGCGTGCCCGAAGCGTGGATGCGCGAGATGGTCAACTATTGGGCCGACGAGTGGGATTGGCACGCTCAGGCTGAGGCAATGAACCAGTGGCAGCACTATCGCGTGACCATCGACGGGGTGCCTATCCACTACCTCCATGCTCCGGCGCGCGACTTGGAGGCTCCACCCTTGGTGCTCACTCACGGTTGGCCTTGGACGTTCTGGGACTTCAAAGATGTAATCGGACCGCTCAGTAGACCCGAGGATCACGGGGGCGATGCAAGCGACGCCTTCAATGTCTATGTCCCATCACTGCCAGGATTCGGATTCAGCACACCGTTGTCGGTTTCAGGCGTGGACGTCGCGGTGATCGGCGACCTCTGGGTCAAGCTCATGACCGATGTTCTGGGGTTCGAGAGCTTCGCGGCCCACGGTGGTGACTGGGGCGGACTGGTCACCGCTCAACTGGCGCATGCGCATGCTGACAAGCTCGTGGGCGCTCACCTGAGTATTGCCCTCATGCCGGGCGTCGATCGACGCTCACTCGGGCCCGATGCTTGGGCTCCCGATGAACAATGGATGATCGAGCGAGGTGCGGAGTCAGAGCCGCTGATTCGGAGCCACGTGACGGTTCATCTGCTCGACCCGCAGACACTCGCGTACTCGCTGGTCGACTCGCCTGTGGGCACCGCCGCGTGGATCTGGGAGCGGCGCAGGAACTGGAGCGATTGTGATGGAGACGTCGAGACCGTGTTCGACAGGGATCACCTCTGTACAACAGCGGCCTTGTACTGGTGCACCGGGGCGATCCATTCCTCGCTGCGCCTGTATCACGAGCATTTCAAGAAGCCATGGCCTCTCACTCATGAGCGGACCCCGCGGATGGAGGCCCCGACAGCCTTCGCGATTTTCCCCAAGGACGTCGTTCACATGCCAAGATCGGTGATTGCCGAGCACTGCGACCTTCGGCGGTACACGGTGATGCCGGCGGGTGGCCACTTCGGCGCCGCCGAGCAACCCGACCTTCTCGTTGACGACATCAGAGCTTTCTTCGCGTCACTGCAATAGACCTGCGTCGCAACCCTCCCTCGCAACACTCCGTCGCAACACTGTGTCGGGTCCACAAGGAGTCAGATGGAGCGCAACGCCATCTTCGATTCCTCGAGAAGAAAGTCCACTCGGGTCTCGAATCCGGCCATCTCTTCCCCGATTTCCTTGTCACCCATGGCGCCCGCGACGAATCTGACGCGGACCCCTTCGCTGATGGCAGCCAGGCGCCAGAACTGGAATGCGACGTAGTACGGAAGATCCGACAGATCCCGGCTGGACTCGCTCGAGTACCGCGCGACGACCTCGTCGGGAGACAGATAACCCGGGGCCAGCGTCGGAACGTCTCTCATGGCTGGGGTTGACGCGTTCGGGTGTCCCCACCACATCAACATGCCGCCGAGGTCCGACAAGACGTCCCCCAGCGTGCACAGTTCCCAATCCAAGACCGCTGCCACCTGCTGGTCCCAGCCGATCATGCAGTTGTCGAGGCGGTAATCGCCATGAGCGATCCCGGCACCTTGCTGCTCGGGCATGGTGGCGTCGAGTTCGGCATGTAGCTCATCAAATAGGGTGATCTGGCGATCCGATCCCTCAGCGACCTGCCGCTTCCATCGCCGGAGCTGACGAGCGAGGTACGCGTCCTTCCGGCCCAGCTCCCCGAGGCCTACCTCGTCGGGATCAACCCGGTGTAAGGCTGCCAACACGTCCACCAACGACTCGCTCTGGAGTCTTCGTTGCTCAGGCAGAAACTGTTCGGTTTGTTCCAACGAGTTGATGATGTATCCGTCGACAAAGTTCATGACGTAGAAGGGAGCGCCCGTCACGGAGTCGTCCTCACACAAACCCAGCATGGCCGGCACAGGCACTTCGGACGCCTCCAAAGCCGCCATGATCCGGTACTCCCGAGCCATGTCGTGGGCGCTCGCCAACACGTGCCCGGTAGGGGGACGCCGCAGGACCCACTTTCCACCGACCTCGTCCGAGACGATGAATGTGAGGTTGCTTCTGCCGTGGGTGACCGCGTCGAAGCTGAGCCGGCCCTCCACGCCGGTCCGTTCGGTCAGCCAACGAGTTACGCCATCGGGTTCGATTCCTGCGACTGGAGCAGAGGGCATCGGGCGTCAAGTTAGCTGGTCGAGGCGATGCGACCTCATTGTCCTGTGTCGGTTTCGGCGACGAAGTCGATGAGTTGTTCCACGGCGGTGATCAAGGGCGTCTGCAGATCTCTGTATGAGGTCACCGCGTTCAGCGAACGGCGCCAAAACGCTGCCGGCTCTTCGTGCGAGAGACCTAATGCTTGCAGAACTCCTTCTTTCCACGGCCGCCCTTTCGGCACGGTCGGCCACCTACCCAGGCCAAGGATCTCTGGCCGGATCGCCTCCCATATGTCCACGTACGGGTGGCCACAAATGAGCACGTTGGCGTCGTCGACCTCAGCGGCTATTCGAGACTCCTTGGAGTTCGGTACCAGGTGGTCCAACAGAACCCCGAGCCGGCGACGCGGTCCGGGTCTGAAGGCGGACACAAGGTTCGCCAAGTCGTCTGCGCCCTCCATTTGCTCGACAACGATCCCTTCGATTCTCAGGTCGTCTCCCCAGACGCGTTCGATGAGCTCGGCGTCGTGGATTCCCTCGACGTAGATGCGGCTGGCTTGCGCAACTCGGGCGGGGACTTCACCGAGCGCAACCGAACCGGACGCAGTGAGCTCCCGCCCGCCGAGCGAGGGCGCCGCGACGAGCTTCTTCAAAGCGGCTGGATTGCCCTCGTACCAGAACGCTCCGTCTTGGGGGCGCCAACTATGGTCCCGTCCCTGTTCGTCACGTAGGACGATCTGTTGTCCCTCGACGTACCGAAGTACCTGGCCAGCGGTTCGAGAAGCTCGATGTTCGAGTGTCATGCCGATCGTGACGTTGACCGGGCTGGCCGTGGGCCCCCGGCGTCTTGGCGCGTCGAGATCGATCGGGTCGGAGAGGATTCCGTCAGTCACCGACCCGAGGGTAGGGCTCGACGGGTGCTGGGTCCGGCAATTGTGGGGATCTCTTGGGTGGTTCGCTGACCGAGCACGAGGCTCAGTGTCCAACAGCCCGTCGGAGGTTCGAGTGGTCTGACTCGGTCCCCAATGCGATCAACACGTCTCCCTCCTTCGGGCGCATCGAGAGGTCGGGATGGTGAACAAAACGTCCAGTCCTCTCGCGCAACGCGAGCACCGTCGCACCCCCGAGTTCGGCCTCCGCCAGCGGACGGTCGACCAACGAAGAGTCGTGGGGGATCGTGACCTCGATGATGGTCACCGCCAGCTCGCGGTCGTGCATGGCGATGTCGAGGAACTCTGCCACGTTGGGTTGGGTCACCAAGGCCGCCATGTGTGCTCCTCCGAGTTGGTGGGGGTTCACGACTCGGTCCGCCCCGGCGCGGTAGAGCGTGGGCTCAGCGCCTTTGGAGGTTGCCCGCGCGACGATGAACAACGAGCTGTTCAATGCGCGTGCCGAAAGTGTCACGTAAACGTTGTCGGCGGCGCTGTCCAACGCCGCAACCAGCGCAGCAGCGTTGGCTACACCCGCCCGTGCCAGGAGCCCATCGTCGGTTGCGTCCCCGACGAGGTGCAGGTGGGGCTGCAGCGACACGTCCTCGCGCCGATCCACAACGACGATGTCCTTGCCTTCCTCTTCGAGAGTTGCACTGATCGCTTGACCGACCTGACCCCAGCCACAAACCACGATGTGGCCTTCCAATTCCTCGATGTCCCGTTCCATGCGTCGTCTCCCGACCTCGGCGCTCAGGCGCCCCTCGACCAACGTTTCCAGCAGCACCCCGATCGTGTACAGCACCGAACCTGCACCGAACATCACGAGAAGAATGGTGAACGCCTTGTACTGATTGTCCACCGCTCCGACCTCTCGGAAGCCGACGGTGGAGACCGTTATGACGGTCTGGTAGATCGCATCGATGAGCGACAGGCCGAGGATCAGGTAGCCGATAGTCCCCACCGCCAGGACAGCCACGAGGATCGTCAGAGCCAGAGCGAGCCGACGATAGAGGTCCCCGATAGGAGCGTTTCGTCGTCGTCGTCGGACAGCTGCCAGTTTCACCATCGGAACGATGGTGCCACCTCGGCACGATGGATCAAGGAATATCCGGAGGAACCTCGCCGGACTCCCAGGAACGTCTGATCGGCTGGTGAGTCACGTGGACTGCCTCAGGCATCTGGTCTCGTTCGTCTTCACTCATGGTTGCCCACCATTCACCGTAGGTCTTGGCTCCCCAAGCTGCGCTTGCCCCGTGCAGAATCACGCTGAGCAACACCGTCCAGGCAACCACCGAGAAGAAGTCCTCGGCATAGGCCAATTCGTCCTCCAACAAGGCGAGCCCGAACAGGATCGACGCGAGGCCACGCGGCCCGAACCAACCGACGAACACAACGGTCTGCGGTGCCGAATGGGTTCCGATCAGTGCCATCGCAACTGGGATCATCCGACCGATCGTCAGCACCGCCACTGCGCACAACAGAATGGTGGTGCTGAAGTTGTGGATAGCCGGCCCCAACAAGATGTTTCCGAACAAGAAGAACGAGACCGCCGCCATCAGCTGGGCGGTGTCCTCGGTGAACTCCCCGAGGTGGTCAGATTTCGGAGCGACGCTGCCGAACGCCATGCCGGCAACGAATGCGGCAATGAATCCGTTTCCGCCGAAGTGGTTGGCTGTGGTCAACGCCCCAACGGCGATGGTCAGGGTGGCCAACTGCGCCCACACACCATCCACCCACCCGGCCGCGTCCGTGCGGGTCAACAACCAACCCCCGGCTCCGCCTAGGGCGATGCCGATCACGAGCCCCAGGCCGATCTGTTCAAAGACGAACCGGGCCCAGAAGCTCGCCGATTTGACCTGCGCCCCCTCGGCTGTGAGCGCGGTGAAAAAGGTCACCGCGGGCACCACCAGACCGTCGTTCAAGCCGGACTCGGCGTTCAGACCTGATCTGATCCGTTTCGGAACGGCTGGGTCAGTGACGACTTCCTGGCCCAGAGCGGCATCCGTGGGAGCGAGGATGGACGCGATCAGAGCCGCTTCCCACACATCGATGCCGTTGATCAACAACATCATCAGACCCGTGCCGAGGGCGACGGTGAGCGGTAGGCCGATACCGAGGAGGCGGCCGGGAAGGCCCCAGTTCTTACGGAGCGCCCGGGTATCGATGCGGTTGGCATCCGAGAAGAGCAGGATTGCCAGCGTCGCTTCGCCGATGAGCTCGACGCCCCCCAACTCGAGCCCGAGGTCCACCACGTCCAGGAGCTCCGGGCCAGTCAACAGGCCCGCCGCAACGAAGATCATCGGACCACTGATGATGGTTGGACCCATTCGTTTCGAGATGAGCGCGTACGCGAAAAGTGCGGCGCAAACGACTGCAGCGTCGGCGCTCAGCACGCAGCGCTCCCTTCGCCTGCCGATGTCGAACTGCCGAACGAGGCAGAGCACCGAACGGCATGAGGGTCCCCAACCACCGCGCAATCATGGTTCACCGACAGCTCATTGAGCCAATGGGGCTCCTTGGTCACGTGCAGGTTGGTCGGCCAGGGAGGTCCCGACCGGCACGCTGGAGACGGGATCTGTGTTGCCCCCTAGACGAGGAGAGCGTCCGTCACCACCTCGACAAGTGCCGGTCCGTCATGCGCGAGGGCTGCCTCCAAGACTTCGTCGAGCTGGGCGGCATCGGTTACCCGGCACCCCTTGACGCCGCAGAGGTCGGCGAAGGCGGCGAAGTCGGGGTTCGTGAGTCCTGTCTGCCACACATCGAACTCGGCCGTGCGTTGTTCCTTGGAGATCTTGCCGAGCTCGCCGTTGTTCATGAGGACGTGAGTGATGTCCATGTTGTATTTGGCAGCAGTTGTCAGCTCCATCGCGTACTGCCCGAATCCCCCGTCTCCTGAGATCGAGATGACCTTGCGGTGGTCACCCACCGCTGCCCAGGCACCCATGGCGGCCGGGAACCCGAACCCAATCGATCCCAGGTATCCCGACATGAGCACGTCCTGGCGGGTCACCTCGAAGTATCTTCCGAATGAGTAGGTGTTGTTGCCGACGTCGACACAGATGACTGCGTCCTCGGGCGCCGCCCGGGCAAGGGACGCAAACAACGACGCAGCGTTGACGCCCTCGCCTCGGTCGTCGGACAGCCGAGTCTGCTTCTCTGTTCGCCAGATCGTCCATCGATCCGCCACCTCGGGGCGATGGTCGATGCAGGACATGTCGTCTCCGATACCCGTGGTGAGCATCCGGGCTGTGACCCCCACATTGCCTTGGAGCGCCAGTTCCACGGGGTGGAATCGACCAAGTGCCATGGGATCGTCGTCGATCTGCACGATCGGCTTGTAGCTGGCTATTCCGGTGTGGTTCGAAAAGGACGCCCCGAACACGACCACGAGGTCGGACTCGTTCATGAACCAGCTGGCAATGGGGGTGCCTGAGCGGCCAAGGACGCCACATCCCAGTTCATGGGAGTCAGAGATGAGGCCCTTTCCCTTGAACGTTGTCGCGACGGGCGCGCCGATGTGCTCGGCGAACGCCACGACGTCGCCGATTTCGTGCCGGGCACCGGCGCCGACGATCACCAGCGGGCGTTCGGCGGAGCTGATTTTTTCGATGGCGTCGGCCAGGACATCGGCAGGCGGAGTGATCTCGCGTGATCCGGTGCGGCCAGCTGGGCCGCCTGCTTTGGCGTCAGAGGCCAGAACCTGAACCTCGTCGGGAAGAATGAGGTGGCTGACGTTCCGTTCGACCAGAGCGGTTTTGCAGGCGAGGGTCATCAACTCGGGGTGGTTCGAGCCGGCGTGCACCGTCTCGCTGAACGCCGCGACGTCAGCGAACGCCCCCTCGAGGTCTAGATCCTGGAATGCACCACGACCCTTGTCTTTCGATGGAACCTGACCCGATAAAGCGAGCACGGGTGCTCGATCTACCTTGGCGTCGTAGAGGCCTGTCAGCAGGTTGGTGGACCCGGGCCCAGCTATGCCGAAACACGCGGCCAGTCTCCCGGTGAGTTTTCCGTATGCAGTTGCCGCGAACGCGGCTGCTCCTTCGTGGCGGATTCCGAAGTAACGAAGGTCCCCGCGGGCCTCGGCTTCGCGCATCGCGTCGGCGAAGCCGAGGTTTGAGTGACCGACCATGCCGAAAACGGCGTTGACGCCCCAGTTGACCATTGTTTCGACCATCGTGTCCGAGACCGATCGGACCGTTGGTGCCTCGGGGGGCAGTGCGACATAGATACCGTCTTCGCGTTCGTCGGTCGCGAATGCCTCCGGGGCATCGCTGAAACCCGCCGGGGGCAGGCCGTTGCAGGGGCTGTAGTCGTATCCATGCCACGGGCAGCGAAGCCAGCCCTTTTCGATCGAACCTTCGCCGAGTGGTCCCCCCTGGTGAGGACACCGGTTGTCCATGGCGCCGTGAACGCCCCCCACGTTGGTCAGACACAACGTTCGGCGGCCGACAGTTACCGCAGTAACTCTGCCCTCGGGTAACTCATTGTTTCCCAGCACTCGGTGCCAGCTGTGATCGCCAGTCGGCACCGGAACCGGCTCGGTCGAGGGGTCACCTTCGTACGCCACGGGTCTCCTGTCTGAGGGGTGTGGCCCGACGTTACTGCGGCGCCCAGACTCTGTCTCGTGGTGGCGCGGACGCCATGTGTCACCACGTTGGTGCTTTCTGTGGGCCGTCATTGGCGCCCTGATATTGCGGGCCTGATTGCCTGCGCGCTCTGTTTCTCGACGTCTCTCGGGCGCTCAGGCCCCTGCTCGATAGGAGCGGCCCGATGTTGTTGTTTTGGACAGTGTGGCCAAAGTTGAACGAAGTTGCGGCTAAGGTGGGCCTTGGCTTGCGAGCGGAGTTTGGGCAGGCACGTCGATCGCGGCGTGGCTTGAGGCTCCCCAAAAGGCAGGCATCATGAATCGCCCCATGGTTTACGGCATGTTGATGCTGTTTCTCCTGTTCATGATTACCGCAAATCCAAGCTCGACCGGCGAGAGCGGCCGCGAGTTCGTCAGCTGGCTCTCGACGGGCTGGGACGACACGCGCGAGTTCGTGGGCTCCCTGATGGGTGATGAGACGGCCGACACCAATGAATTCGGTGAAGTCCCGATCCCATCGGTTGGTCCCGAGGTCGAGAGCGGTGCAGGTGCGGTCCCCGGCGACGGGGGCGGCTCGGAGTCTGTCTCGGGCTAGCTGATGTCTTGTGGCGCCGGAGGCCGAGCGTGAACTGGTGGCTCGCGCCGCTTCGCGACTCCGACGTCTTGGTAAGGGGCGAACGAGTGCTCTACCGGCGCCGCCGTCATTGGGCCGCAGTTCTTCCCGAGATGTTTCAGCTGCTTGCTGTGCTGTTCCTTCACACCGCGTTCTCGATGAGGGGCACGACCGGCATGAGCGCGTTCTTGATATTCGGTACGGTCATCGCCCTCATCGTCCTTCGCCCGTTGCTTACTCGTGGGCGCTGGGATACCTGGCAGCTCATAGTCATTGCCGTGTTGGTGTTCTGGGCGATTCAGAGCGGAGCTTCGATCCTGGGGTTGGCCACCTTGTTGGTGGTGATCATGGCGGTCCGCTTCGGCGTGAGGCTGCTCCGGTGGGCCTTCTACCAGCGCACCTACCTCACCGATCGCAGAGTGATGGAGGTCGATGGGTTCTTGGGTACTCGGATCAACTCGATGCCGTTGGCGATGGTCACCGATGTGATGCTGCGACGAAACCCCTTCGGCGAAATGCTTGGTTACGGTACGTTCCGCGTCGAGTCAGCCGGCCAGGATCAAGCACTCAGCACCCTCGACTTCCTCCTGGATCCCGAAAACTTCCACTACCTGTTCGTGGCCGGCCCGAAGTTCCGGTAGGCGACTGGGCCTTTGGCCGGACCGGAGGCCGCTGAGTCGGTGTTCAGGCGTTCACGCCGCCGTATGTGATCCCGGTGAGGTGCGCCATCTCGCGGTCAAAAGTCGTCAGGTCGTCGGTGCACAATTGATTCAAGTGTGTGTGGCCACAGGCTCGAGCAAGCACCCCCATGAGCTCGGTTGACGCAGCGAAGAACCTGTGGAGCCTTTCGGCCGCCTCGTCCACCGGCAATCGAGCGCGGAGGTCCTCTCTCTGGGTGGCGATACCGACTGGACAATTGTCGGTGTTACAGGCACGCATGCCTATACACCCGATGGCCTGCATCGCCGAGTTGGAGACTGCGATCGCGTCCGCGCCCAGGGCGAGCGCTTTGGTGAAGTCAGCGTGGGTTCGGAGTCCACCAGTGATCACCAACGTCACGTCGCGCCGTCCGCGAGAGTCCAGGTGCCTCCGGGCGCGCGCCAAAGCCGGCACCGTGGGCACCGAGATGTTGTCTCGAAAGAGAGTGGGAGCAGCGCCTGTACCGCCGCCACGACCGTCGAGGATGATGTAATCGACGCCGATGCGCAGCGCCGCGTCGATGTCGTCCTCGATGTGTTGAGCAGACAACTTGACGCCGATTGGGATACCGCCCGATGCCTCGCGCACATCGTCGGCTACACGGCGGTAATCCTCTTCGCACGTGAGGTCGGCGAAGGTCGAAGGCGAAATGGCGTCGCGGCCGGGTTCCAGCCCTCGGACCTCGGCAATCCTCCCCTTGACCTTTATGCCAGGCAGATGTCCACCGGTGCCCGTCTTCGCACCCTGCCCAAGTGTGAAGTGAAACGCTTGAACACGCTCCACCTTCTCGAGTGACCAGCCGAACATGCCCGAGGCGAGCTCGTAGAAGTAGCGGGAGTTTGCGGCCTGCTCTTCGGGGAGCATGCCGCCTTCGCCGGAGCAGATTCCGGTGCCCGAGAGCTCGGCGCCGCGGGCCAGAGACACCTTGGCTTCTTCGGAGAGCGCCCCGAAACTCATGTCCGACACGAAGATCGGGATCTCGAGCTGTAGCGGCCGGACCGCATTGGGCCCGATCTGAACCGACGTGGACACCTGTGCGTCGTCGAGTTGAGGTTTGCGTGCCAGTTGTGCGGTCACGATCTGGATGTCGTCCCAGCTCGGGAGCTGGCTTCTGGGAACACCCATTGCATCCACCGGGCCGTGGTGGCCCAGGTACTCGAGCCCTTCGTTGGCCAGTCGACGGATGAGCCCGACATGGGGCTCATCGACGGTGCCATGAGGATCCTGGTAGGCACCTTGGTAGGCGCCGCGGTCGTAGGGCTGGGGGGACTCTTTCTCCCAGGCGAGAATTTCGTCGAGGTCGACCAACAGCTCGTCGTCCTCGACCCACGACGAAAACCGGTGGAGCCTCTCGGCGTTGTTGTACGAACTCACCCCAGTCTGGAAGACGTAGTCCCAGCCGTGGACGCCGCAGATGAGGTTGTCACCGTCTATGTGCCCGTCGGACATGTGGGCGCCGCGGTGAAGGCACCTGCCGTAAAGCACAGAGTGATTGTCGTCGTACCTGACGACCACGAGATCGACGTTGGAGACGAGCGCGCCGACGGGTTCCCGGTCGCGAACCTCACTCCAAACGGCGATCTTGGTGGGTTGCATCGATTGCTCCGGGAGGGTGGGCTGGCCGGTCCCTGGCAGGTCGGCGCGTCCGAACCCTAGTTCGCTTCCGAACCGGACGAGGCTGCGAACGCCACGATGGTTATCGCTGTCGCGGTCACCCACAACGTCAGCAATGCAGCTTGTTCCAGGGCGCCCAGATAGAAGACAGCGACGGCGATTGCCGCTGAGCAGAACAACAGCACAACTGCAAGATCGGTGGCGAACGAGCGGGCGCCGTCAGGATCGCCTGAGCCCAGACCTGTCAAGGTCAGCAGCGCTGTGCCGGCCACCAACACCGCCAGACCGCCCATGGGACCAACCAGCCAGGCAGCTGTAACCCAGCCCGCGTACACGAACACGAGGTACGCCGCGTCATAGAGCGGGTCCTGATCCAGAGTCGTAGAGCTTTCGGATTCGCGGGAGTCCTCAGCCCGGAGTTGGTCCCGATCCATCCCCCAATGCTCACACGGCGCGTGGGGCTGGGCTATGAGGTCACTCTCCCGACCCGACCTTCGAGTGGGGCCGATCGGCCCGACCTAGGTCACGGTGTGTGGGAAAACCGGAGGTAGCGGTCCCGGGTCACGCGTAGACGACGGCGGTCCCGGTGGCGACGTCGTGAAGGCCGCGTCGTTTGCCGAGGACGAAGAACATTGCGCTGATCGGCAGCCCCGGTATCGCGAGGAGAAACCTCCCGAGAGCGCGCAGCACTCCCGGGGACCGGTCCCGGTCTCGAGAGTCGACGACACGTAAGCCGAGGAGCGTTCCTCCTAGCGAGACGCCCCAGAGCCCAACCAGGATCACCTGGTTCACGACCATGCAGGCCAGCATGATCGCCAACAGGTTCGGCTCGTCGAGCCATGCCGAGACGCTGGGTGCCGGAATGGTTGTTCCCATGCCATTCGCTATCCCCAAGACGATGGCGATCGGAGCGCCGACGTCGACGATCGCCGAGATGAGCCGCGACGACGCCGTGGCCATCCGCCACCGGGTCGCACTGTTGGGCTTGACGAAGCCGGCGCGATTGCGAGAGTTGACGTCACGTTTGGGACCCGTCGTGAAGATCTCACCGTCCCAATAACGCTGTGTGCCCGCCGGGTCGCCCGAAACGGGATACCAGCCTGCTGGTAGTGCCATGGCCGACCTCCTCGAGTGGTTCGACGACTGCGCGCGTGACGCACTTTGAGAGACAATCGGCATTACCCCAACGATTCTTTAGTGGTTGGCGGCTGTAGCGGTGACGGGGCGCCCCCTGGCGCGGAAGTGTCACCGATACCCTGTTCCCCGTGGGACGGCCCCCCTTACCCCCTCCACCTCTGCTTGACCCTGCTTGGT
>JBPCTU010000091.1:0-2974 GCA_051011515.1 Acidimicrobiales bacterium | reverse complement strand
GTATCGAGAGAACAGCGCAGAGAATGGCGCTGCGACACCTGACTCCGAACCACACATCGACCTGACCGCGGACGCGTCCGGTACTACCTCGCCGCCTACCGACTCGTCTCCCGAACCAGCCGCCAGTGTTAGCGCCGGCCCACCCGACACTTCGCCGTCGTTGGAGTCCGCCAGATCCGCAGAGACATTCCTCTCAGGTGAGAACTCGCAAGCCATCGTGGTTGTCTCCGACTCGGAAGAGGCCACACCATCGGCCTCGTCAGCGGGCGTTGCCCCCGCACCCACCGAAGAGGAACCAGAGCCGGCCAAGAAGCCAAGAGGCCGCGTGCGTTCGTGGTTCGCGGGCATCAAGGACGTAGGGCTACGGGTCAAGGGACGGGTGAAGGAGCACAACCTCGCAGTCGTCGCTGCGGGGATCGCGTTCTGGGGACTGCTCGCCATCCCAGCTGTGCTGACCGCGACGTTGTCCATCTATGGCCTCGTTGCCGACGAGGAAGACGTCGCCCAACAAATCGAAGACAACCTCGGTGCGCTTCCCGAAGAGGCTCGTTCGATCATCACCGACCAACTCGAGTCAATCGCCGGTGCTTCCAGCGGCGGATTGGCGGTTGGCGCGATCGTGGGCATCCTTCTCGCGCTCTGGACGAGCTCTGGAGCAGTGGCCAAGCTCATCACGACGTTCAACACCATTTGGGACGTAGAGGAAGAACGGAAGTTCTTCAAACTGCGCGGCATCTCGCTGTTGATCACGCTTGGGGCGATCGGAGCCATCGTCGTCGCCGCGTTCTTGCTGGCGATTCTTCCGGCAGTGTTGGCCGAAGCCGGGCTCGCCAACGAGGGACGTTACGCAATCAACTCTGGCAGGTTCCCGGCGTTGCTGGTCGTAATGGTTCTCGGCCTCTCGTTCTTGTACTGGGTGGGACCAGACAGAAGAGCTCGATACCGCGTGGTCACCTGGGGGGCAGTGCTGGCCACCCTGTTGTGGTTGCTGGTCTCGGGCCTCTTCAGCATCTACACGGCGCGTTTCGGAAGTTACAACGAGACCTACGGAAGCCTGGGCGCGATCGTGATCATGCTCATGTGGCTGTTCTTGACGTCGTTCATGGTGTTGCTCGGCGCCGAGATCGACGCCGCCCGAGACGCGAGGCGCAGCGAATCGTCGCCGATTACCGCTGCCGGCACGAAAGAATGAAGCTGCCGGCCTCGAGGCCGGCAGCTCTCAATCGCCCAAACTGGGGCGCCGCTTGGCCCGGAACGCGGTTTCGTAGGCCGCCATACGGGTCTCGAGAAGCGCATTCATCCCCGGGAAACCGGGGATCTTCGAAAGCTCACGCCCCAGATAGGCAAACGCTGCCAACAACACGGCAGTGGTGAACGGCCAGTTGACAAAGAACCGAATCGTCAGATAACCGCCGACCGAAGCATTGTTGAACAAC
This sequence comes from Acidimicrobiales bacterium, assembly GCA_051011515.1. Lineage (GTDB taxonomy): Bacteria > Actinomycetota > Acidimicrobiia > Acidimicrobiales > UBA8592 > JBPCTU01. The sequence goes on along the minus strand of JBPCTU010000091.1, from coordinate 1,538 downwards.
CACACGTCGAACGCCGCGCTGACGAGCTCGGCGATGCCGGCGCCGATCGCAACACGATTCATCGCCCGCGAGTACAACGGGTGCGAGACAGTTGTCTCGTCGAAGCCCATGATCATCGGCGCGTACTTGGCAACCAGGTTCTTTCCGACGAGTACCGACCCGATCAGGACCAACCCGATCACGGCCTTGGTTGCAATTCCGATCCCGAAGTACACCGCTTCGGAGTCGGTGACAATCCCGATGACACCGCGGGCAATGATTCCAGCCATGACGATCGGAAGGAACTTCCCGATCGGGTACCCGTTCTTTCGACGGCTGTAGGCGACCTTCAGCCCCCACAACGTCGCTCCCAGGATCCCCCATGCCAGGCCGAACAGCCTCCGGAGGCCCAGGAACAAGATGATTGGAATGATCGAGTCGAGCGGATTACCCGCCATTCCCGGCAGGGGTTTGGCTTCCTCCTCCTGAGGTTCCGGGGTTGTCACACCCTTAGTGTGGCGGATCCTGACCTGATCCGTGCAGCAACGTGAGCTTGGCAGGACTGCGAGCGTGCTCACCGGCGCTCGGCGGGCCTGCCGACGGCCTGACACTGTTGCCTCTCCTCCAGCCTCCGACAACGCTGCCGCTACTAACATCCAGCGGCATGTTCCCCGGCACCCATGCTCAAACTACGCCCGACAAGACGGCCATCGTCATGGCCGGATCCGGCGAAACGATGTCATTTGCCGAGCTTCACGAGTATGCCGAAAAGCTCGCCAACCTGTTCTGGGAAGCCGGTTTCGAACCAGGAGACCATATTGCGCTGAGCCTCGAGAATCGGATCGAGTTCCTGCCCGTGTGCTGGGGCGCCCACTACGCCGGGCTGTATTACACCGCGATCAGCACGAGGCTGACCGCAGCCGAGATGGCGTACATCGTCAACGACTCCGGTGCGCGCAGCCTGATCGTTTCGAGTGAGTTGGCCGGCGTCGCAGCTGAGATCACCGACTTGATCGGAGCCGTCGAACTCCGGCTCTGCCTCGGCGGCCCGGTCGACGGATACCAACGCCTCGAGCCCTTGTTGGACACTCAGCCCACCGTCCCCTTGGGGCCTCGCCGGGAGGGAACCGACATGCTCTACTCGTCGGGAACAACCGGCCAACCCAAGGGAGTGAAGGTCGGTCTTGTCGACACCGAGTTGGGCGAACCCGACAACGTCACCAACCTCTTGTCCCTGCTGTTCGGTGCCACGTCGGAATCCACGTATCTCTCGCCAGCCCCCCTTTATCACGCTGCACCACTGCGCTTTTGTCGAGCTATGAACCGAATGGGCGCGACAGTTGTGGTGATGGAACGTTTCGACGCCGAGTTGATGCTTTCAGCCATCGAAGAACACTCCGCAACGTTCACCCAGGTCGTGCCGACGATGTTCGTGCGGGCACTGAAGTTGGACGAGCAAGTCAGGCAGCGTTATGACGTGTCCAGCCTCGAGTGTGTTGTTCATGCAGCAGCGCCGTGTCCGGTGCCGGTGAAGCACCAGATGATCGAATGGTGGGGTC
>JBPCTU010000090.1:0-10403 GCA_051011515.1 Acidimicrobiales bacterium | reverse complement strand
TCTCGGACCCGCAGCGAACCGGCACCGTCAACGTTCTGATCCGCGGGGCGGCCGCTTCCAAGATCAGCCCCCCATCGACAATGGAGCCCGTGGTTCGCACGAGGTCGAAGAAGGGCCTCGCCCCTTGCTCGAAATGTGTCCCGACGGTCTCGGTTCGATAGATCGAACGACTCGTCGTCGGCCGCACATGTCCGACGACCGTGTAGGCGGTGGTGGGCGCTCCGTCGGTGGGGACACACAACAACAGGTCCGCGAAGCTGATATCCGCGAGAGGGTCCCATGTGCGCATCAGCCGCTGGAGGTGGTCCCGGTGATGCCCGGGCATGGCGGGGCAGAGTTCCGCGAGTGTCGCCATGTCCCATTTCTAGCCGTATGGCCGAGAACTCACTCAAACAGCGAGGACGAAACAGCCGCGAGCCCTGCAAGGTCACCGATATCGCCTGGCAGAAACGGAAGCGACGCCAACAACGGCGCCTTCGCCGCCATCTCGACCTGCAACTGTTGTTGATGGTTGGCCACGCCCGCATAGTCGAGGTAGGTCTCACTTGCCTCGACCAGCACCCGCTCCATCACCGCTGCCGTGCCGGCACCAGCAAGTTCGTGTGCAAGCTCTGGAGCCGCAGCCGCGAGCTTCACGGCACTCTCGGCGGCCGACTCGGAACTGAAACCTGCGGGCAGCACCCGGTTCAACACGACCCCAGCAAGTCCCAGCTCGCGTTGTTCGAGGGCGTCGACCAGCTCCGTTGTATCGACCACCGCAGCGGATTCGAGCGTTGTTACGGCCAGGAAACCGGTCCGACGGTCGCGCAGCGTTCGACTCACTTCCTCGGCTCTTTCGACGAAACCTTCGTACATCGTCTGGAAGAGCATGAAGAAGTCAGCGACCTCGCGGAGGAACTCCTGGCCGAGCACCCGATCGGCGACGGAGTAGAAAGGGCGCGATGCGGCGGTCAGAAATCGCGAGCGGTATGGAATCGTGAGCCATCTCAACAACCAGCTCCCGAAGAAGTCGGCCATCCGTTCTGGAGAATCCAGGAAGTCGACCGCATGCCGGCTCGGAGGCGTGTCGACGACAATCAGGTCGAACCGGCCGGACTGATGCAGCTCGTGCAGCCGTTCCATTGCGATGTAATCGTGACTGGCGACAAATTTCGCGGTGACATTCTCGTAGAGGCTGTTGGCCAGGATCGCGTCGCGGGTCTCGGTATCAGGAGCGTGGCGGATGACGAGGTCGTCCCAAGACTGTTTCATGTCCAGCTGGGCTACCCAGAGCTCACCCCGCGGGTTCAGGCCCAGCTGGTTCAGGTCGGAGTCAGCAACACGCCTTTCGTCGTTACCCAGGCTTGCCAGGCCCAAGGCCGTCGCCAACCGCTTGGCGGGATCGACCGTGAGCACCAGCACTCGACCGCTGAGGGCGGAAACGGCCCCTAAACCGAGGGCGGCCGACACAGTGGTCTTGCCCACACCACCAGGACCCACGACGACCAAGACCTCCTTGGAGGACACGACGTTGCTCGCTGATGAGCTCATGAGTCACGCCTTCGCGGGCATCCCGGGAGACACCTCACAGTTCCTCTTCCAGCGCTTCGGCGATCTTACGAGTGGTTCTGATCCCCTTCGTGCGCCCGAATATCTCAGGAAGAAACAGAAGTGGCGTCTCGCTCGGGAGCTCACGACGCAGCCGGGCAATATGAGGGGCCCTGCTCCGGCGCATGTCCACTGCTGTCTGAACCCCTTGAAGGACTGTGCCGATACCGTCGCCGGCGGCCGCAGTGATCACACGCATGGCATCGTCTTCTGCCAAGCTGGCGAATGCGACCTCCTCGGCCATGGAGAACGGCTCGGGAAGCACGCGATTTACGACCACCGCGGCGAGGTGCACGTCGGTTTCGGACTCGAGGCTCTTCGCCAGCTGCAGGGTTTCGGCAACCGGCATTTCCTCGGGAGTGGCAACAATGACCGTCCCCGTCGTGTCGGGATCTCTCAGGATGTCGAGCATCCACTGCGTCTGTTCCCGTACCAGACCGACCTTGACGAGATCATGAATCGCTTTCGGAGCCGCAAGCTGGCCAACCACGTGACCCGTAGCCGGGGCGTCGACGACAACCAGGTCATAGGACCGCTCGCGCACCTCGTGAGCCAACTTCCCGACCGTGAGGATCTCGCGTACCCCTGGCGCCGCGGAGGCGACAAAGTCGAAAGATCGGGCTACCGGTCCCAATCGCCCCGCGAAGGGCACACGGAGGTGGACCCGCAGGTATTCCTTGAGCGCCTCCTCGGTACTCATCGCCATGGCGAAGAGGTTCGGGCCAACGGACTGAGGGGCGAAGCTCAGCGGCGGGGACTCGAAGGCCAGGCGGAGGTCACCCTCTCCATCGACATCGCATATCAGTACCCGCTTACCCTGACCGCTGGCCAACACGGCAAGGCCGGCCGCGACGCTTGTTTTGCCGACGCCGCCCTTGCCGGTTACGAACAGGAGGCGGCGGTCGAGCACACCGGGGTCGGAGAGCTGTTTCAGGCCCCGAAGCCGATCTTGGGGCCACCTCCGGATTCGCCGAGGTCGACATATGCGACTCTGAGAGCCGGCACTCCGACCTGACGCCCGTGCCTGTCGGTCAACCACAGCACCCCAGAACCCTCGGTGACGGCATCCTCGATCGCCTGCTTCAATTCACCGACATCAGTGTCGTCCGCCATGTCTATGTCGAGTTCCTTGGTGGATTCGGCAACTCCGATACGGACGATCATTGAGGCTCCTCGCAGGGGCAAGATGGTGAGTGATACTCAGAGCAGGTTCAGCTCGGGGTGGTACCGGCGGGTTGGGGCCAGGTCCTCATCGATGCTACGGGCGATCTCGGCAAAGATGGCGCCGGCCTCGCTGTCGGGCGCGGTGGCCACAAGCGGGTCTCCGGAATCCGCGCCTTCGCGGAGAGCGGGAGTGAGCGGCACCATCCCGAGCATGGGAACCTCGAGTCGGTCGGCGAGGTCCTGCCCGCCTCCAGCCCCGAACAAGTAGTAGCGGGTTCCGTCGTCGCCGGTGAACCAGCTCATGTTCTCGATAACGCCCTTGACTTCGAGGTTGACCGTGTCTGCCATGAATGCCGCCCGCTGGGCAACACGTTGCGCAGCCGGCTGCGGTGTCGTGACGACGTACACCTCCGCACGCGGCAGGAACTGCGCCAGAGAAAGGGAAATGTCGCCGGTACCCGGTGGCAGGTCGATCAGCACGAACTCGGGATCATCCCAGAATACGTCGGTGAGGAACTGCTCGAGCGCCTTGTGCAGCATCGGCCCACGCCAGATGACCGGTTGATCTTCGCGTGCGAAGAACCCCATGGATATCGCCCGAACACCGTGCACCTCGGGCGGAATGAGCATGTCGTCGATGACCACGGGAGCCCGGTCGATACCAAGCATTCTCGGTATCGAGAAACCCCAGACATCGGCGTCGATGACAGCAGTGCTTCGACCTCGGTTTGCCAGAGCAATTGCCAGGTTTGACGTGACCGACGACTTGCCAACTCCACCCTTGCCCGATGCGATCAGCAGAACACGAGTCGCTGACTTCGGATCGGCGAACGGTATGGCGCGCCCTTCGGCGTGGCCATGAGCGGGTTGGGATCCGGCACTCGCCGCGGGGTCACCGTGGACCAACTCCCGAACGGCAGCACGTTCCTCGTCGGTCATGACCGTGAAGGAAACCGCGCTGGTTGCAATCCCTGGCAGCCCTTCGACCGCTTCGCGCACTCGATTGTCGATTTCGTTGCGAAGCGGGCAGCCCGCGATCGTCAAGGCGATCTCGACAGAGACATCGGTCTCGGCAATCGTGACGCCACGGACCATGCCCAAGTCGACGATGCTTCGGTGCAGCTCGGGATCCTCGACGGGCCTCAGCACATCGACAACCTGTTCCTCGGTTACGGTCATTTGCCCGTGCTCCTCCGGAATCGGTTCTGCGAGCCCCAGCGGTGGTCCTCGCCGGAGCGGGCACAACCCGCAACCGCGAATTTGTACTACGCGGCCAGTGGAAACTGGCCTCCGGTTAGACTAGCGAGCCGAGGATGGATTCCTCGTCAGAAGCTGCCAATTCAGCGGGTGAATCGAGACGCCGATCGGAGGACACCCGAATGAGTGATCAGTCCGGCGAAACGCTCACGCCAACCGAGTTCGCCTCGGTAGTGACGGCTATTACCAGCGCATTCGGCGACCCCACCCGTCGCGACATCTACCTCCACGTCCACGAATGCCCCGAGGGTGTAACCGCGTCGGAGGTTGCTTCACGGTTCGACCTTCACGCCAACGTTGCACGCCATCACCTCGACAAGCTGGCCGGTGGCGGGTACCTGGCGGTGAATCGATCGGAACGTTCGGGCGCTGGACGGCCGTCGAAGGTGTACTCATGCGCAGCACCCGAGATCAACGTCGAGTTTCCGGTCCGGCACCACGATGTCCTGGTGACGCTGCTGGGAAAGGCACTCGCGATGCTCACACCAGCGCAGGCCGAGGCCATGGCCGAGGAGGTTGGTGTCGAGTACGGAAAGGCGATGGCGTCCTCGCTGGGCGACATCAACGGCGGCCGTTCCTTCCGTCAGTCTCTCCACGCCGTCGCCGACGCGCTGACAGCCAACGGTTTCGCGGCCCATGCCGAGAAGTTCGGCGATGATCTCCAGATCGTCGCCGAAAACTGCCCGTTTGGCGGAGCGGCAATCGAACACCCCGTAATCTGCGCCGTCGACCGAGGAATGGTCAAGGGCATGCTCGGGTCGATCTACGGTGCGACGAACCCGGCGATCGAGTCGTCGCTGCCTCAGGGCGACGACATCTGTGTCACCGCGGTAGACCTGTAGAGACCCTCGTGGATTCACTGGTCTGAGCAACACACAGCTACAATTTGCTCGCTGTGAACTCCCGGCCAACTTGCCACATATTCCTCATTCGCCACGCCAGTGCAGGCAAGCGAACCGCGGCGCAGAGCGATCACCTCCGCGAGCTCGACGACACCGGCTTGCGCCAGGCGAAGAACATTGCTCGCTCGTTGTCGGCGTACTCGATCGACCACATCATGACCAGCCCCGCAGTTCGGTGCGTTGAGACCGTGCAACCACTCGCCGACGAACTGGGCCTCACCGTGGATGTTTCCGAGGCGCTCTGGGAAGGCCAGGGGCCGATGCCTGCACTGTCGCTCGTGAAACGTCTCCTCGCGGCTGATTCGACCGCAGCTCTGTGCAGCCATGGCGACATCATTCCCGAGTTGCTGCGAACACTCGAACGAGAGCACGGAATCGCAACCGGTCACCAATGCGCCAAAGCATCGGTATGGGCACTCGACGGGTATGGCGGCACCGTACGGTCCGCTCGTTACCTCGGCACGCCCTGAGCCAGGGTCAAGAACGCTCAGCCACCGAATCTCAGCCGCAGAACGCCGTAGCTAGCGACTCTGCCTGCTCTGCCAATCCCGCCTCGCGACGAGGATCGTCGAGAACGACGGCCAGATCCAGACATGCCAGCTCGACATCGGAACTGACGAGCATCGACGCTCGGGTAAAGCGGGCCTCGGCATTGTCGGGATCGGCATCAATTGCGGCATCAACCAGGCGCCGAGCCCGAACCATGAGTTCAGGATCGAAAGTCTGAAACAACAGCCATGCTTCTCTACTGAGCGCCGTGGCGTTGGTGGGGTCCTCCGTCTGAACCGCTCGATACAGCTTGATCACCGCGACCGAACGTTCGGGCTTGTCGCTGGTAAAGAGGTATGCGGCCGCCAACATCGCCTCTTCCACGGACAAATCCAGCTCGTCGAGAGTCGGCTCGGCGGAGTTTATGAGCGCCGGGTAGGCCAGCTCACCGAAGACCTCGCCTGCAACGTCGCGTTGGGAGACGATCGCCACAATCTCCTCTGGCGCTGCCCCGAGATCGAGCGTGCGAAGAACGTCGCCGGCCTCTCGGTACCTCTGATCGTCCGCAAGCACGATCGTGTGGAAGACGATCGCATCGGGGTAGGCCTCGTCGACCCGGGCGACCTCGGTGAACGCCGCAATGGCAGACTCGGTGTCCGAGCCCTGCCGATACGACAGCCAGGCCCGATACGTCAGAGCTTCGACGTTGCTGGGTGAGTCTTCGAGCACGTCGTCGTATATCTCGATCGCCTCACCCCACGAATCAGGGTCGGGGAAGAGGCTCTGCGCCTGATTCAGTCGAGTGACCTCACTCTGGCGGACCCCACCGGTGAGAGTTTCTGAGTCAGTGCGGGCGCCAGATGTCCGCGCAATCAGGACCCCGCTGATGCCGCCGAGGATGGCCAGTCCCACGAGCCAGACGAGACCCTGGCGCCACCGGTTGGGGGGACGGGAGTCAGGCACCCCCCGTTGCTGGTCGATGGCTCTGATGACCTCTGCAGCTCGCCGGGTGTAATCGTCCTTGAGACCGCTGAAATCGGCGTCGTCGATATCACCTGCTGCATGTTCGGCCTCGAGATCGTCGAGCGAGCCGAGCAGGAAATCGCGCTCTTCCTCCAACGCAGCCAAGGCGTCAGGGTCGAGGTTCGTTGGCGAACTCATCGCTGGCCGTCCCCACCGTCGAGAGACCGTGCCGAGTCGACGATGTCGACGTCCTCAGGAGTTGCGTGTTGCCCCGACGATGCGCTGCTCCATCGGGCGAACGCGAGGGCGAGGGCTCCGACAGCCACGCCGATTACCAAGAAAGGAGCGATCCAGACGACACCTGTCAGCCCGGACCCGCTCGGCGTCAGGTCGACCCACTCGCCGTAGCGAGCCACGTAAACCGCTCGAATCTCGCCATCAGTGAGTCCGGCGTCAACCTGCTGTTTGATCTCGGTGCGGATGACCTCGGCAATCGGTGCGTTGCTCTCTGACACCGGCTGGCCCGAACACTGCGGGCAGGCGATCGATGCCGCCAGGTCGGCCGCTCTTTCGGCATCAGTCTGAGCTCCGCTGTCGGCCGTTGCGCCGTAGGCGAGCGCCACCACAAAGACGACGGCCATCAAGGTCCACGAGACCCGGCGTAACGCTGTACCGCTCAGCATGAGATCTGTTCCGCCAGCTGCTCATATTCGACTGCACCGAAGAACTTCGCGGTCACGATGCCGCTCGGGGCGATCACGAAGGTCTCAGGTGCGGTCAACACGCTGTAGTCGATCGCCATCGAGGCTGTGTCTCCGACCAAAACGGGCCAGTCGCCGCCCAACTCGTCGAAGAACTCACTCACGTTCTCGGGCGTATCGTTGAAGGTCACACCAACTAGGCGAGTTGGGCAACTCGTTCCTTCGGCAGCGAACCGAACGAGCTCGGGGTGTTCGATACGACAAGGCACACACCACGAAGCAAAGAAGTTGACCACTACCCATTCCTGATCGGACACCTCGGAAACGCGGTTCTCGGCCAAGACCTCTTCGAGGTCGAAACTCGTGCCGTCGTAGGACGTGCCTTCGATCGGCGGCGCGCCCTGTCCGACTATGTCGTCGCTCGGGTCGTTGGTCTGAACGTCGCGAGTTGCCAACAGAACGATGAAGGCAACTACGACGATGCCCACCACGCCGGCCACGAGCCTCACGGGACTACCGCTGCGAGACGTCTGCCCTGCCTGATCGGTGCCGGTCATGGGTCGGCTACCGGGATCGGAGCAGAGACGGGGTCGATCGGTCGCCGCTGGCGTTTGCTAGGGAAGGCCGAGAGTGCAGTCCCGAAGAGCATCACCACTCCGCCGACCCACAACCACAGGATCATCGGCTGACGCGTAACCCTCAGCACGACCTCGGTGTTCGACCCTTCCGGAGGCACCAGCAACGCAACCTGGACATCAGCCGCGATCGTCGACCGGGTCGCCGGTTTGGGAACTAGCTGACCCGACGCCTTGAAACGTTCGAGCGACGGCTCGAGCACTTCGCCGTCGACAACAACAGTCACCCTCTCTTCAATCCGGTTGTCGTGATCGATAACTTCGGCATCGATGTAGCGGATGGTGCTGTCGCCGAGGCGCACAACCTGATCGGGCGCCATTTCGAACTCCCCCTGGCGCAGAAACGACGAGCTGGCCACGAGACCTACCGCGAGCATGATGACGCCGAGGTGGACGATCATGCCCCCATTGGCACGGCCCACGAATCCGCGCCAGCCCTGGCGACGCGTTGCGAGCACGAGTTGACGCACGGCAGCCCCCGCGGCGAAACCCGCCATCGCGAATCCCAGCAGGGGCGCCAGACCCCTCGCTCCGACCAGTACCGCAAACACCAGCGCGGTGACACCACCCCATGCCGGCCACTCGAGCCGTTTCGCCAAGAGCTCACCGCTGGCCTTGCGCCACGGCAAGACCGGCGCGACGGCCATGAGGAACAGGAGCGTGAGGCCAACCGGCATGGTCATACGTTCGAAGTAGGGGACGCCGACCGAGATCCGACGATCCTGGAAAGCCTCAACTATCAACGGGAACACTGTTCCGAGGAGGATGATGAACGCCATGGCAGCGAAGGCCAGGTTGTTGGCCAGGAACGCTCCTTCTCGGGACAGAGGTGAGTCGATCTGTCCCGGCGATCTAAGCCGATCGCCTCGCCAGTAGATAAGGCCGACTGTGAGCAACACGGTGGCGGCAAAGAACGCAAGCAGCCACGCGCCGATGCTGCTCTCACTGAAGTTGTGGACCGACGCCAAGACGCCGGACCGGGTGATGAACGTGCCCAGGATGGTCAACGAGAAGGTCGCACAAACCAGCGACAGGTTCCATACCCGAAGCATGCCCCGCCGTTCTTGGACAAGAACCGAATGGATGTAGGCAGTACCCGTGAGCCAGGGCAGGAACGAAGCATTCTCGACGGGATCCCACCCCCAGTAGCCGCCCCAGCCCAACACGTCATAGGCCCACCAAGCCCCCAAGACAATGCCCGCGGTCAGGAACCCCCAAGCGAACAAAGTCCAACGCCGAGTTTCGAGCAACCAACCTTCGCCGAGCCGACCGGTTGCAAGCGCGGCGATAGCGAACGCGAACGGCACCGTAAAGCCGACGTAGCCGAGGTAGAGCATGGGCGGGTGAAACGCGACCAGGATGTGGTTCTGAAGCAGGGGATTCGGACCGGGACCGTCGAACCCTGGCGGAGCGTCGAAGCGCACGAACGGGTCGGCCGGACCAACCATGAGCGCCAGGAAGAACGCCATGACGGCAAACAGCACGACCAACGCCCAACCAACCAGCGGGTCCCCGGCGCGATGGCGAAACTTGTAGACCACGATGGCCAGATAGCCGGCCAGGATCAGAGCCCATAACAATATTGACCCCTCTAGGGCCGACCACATCGTCGCGACGTTGAAGAGCGGCGGCGTGCGACTGCTCCCATGTTCGGCTACGAACAGGACTCCAAAGTCGCGGGTGATGAGCGCTCGCTGCATGGCCGCCGTCGCGACCAACATGCCGGCGAGAATTATCCAGGCATAACGCGCGGCGGAACGTTGAAGCGCCGGCCGACCAGTACGGATACCGACGACCAACATCGGAATTGCAATAACCGCTGCCGCCAGCGAAACAACGACCGCGACGGCCCCGATAACCGCGTTCATGTCCGGTACTACACCGAACAGCTCAGAGCGTCGCCGGCCCCTTCATCGGCGCGACCACGATCTTCGGCATCGACGATGCGGTCCTGGCGGTAGTCGTTGTCGTGTTTCACGAGGATCCGGTCGGTCGCGAAGTACCAACCGTCGTTGGCCCCAACAGGCCAGGCGACTCCGGCGGGCGGGGCCGCGTGAACCCAGTGACCTTCGAGCACCACGGGTATCCCGCAATCGAAGAGATCGGGTGGGATCCCCTGGCTGAGGACATCGACCTTGACACCATCGAACGCGACGGTGAACGGGGTGAACTCCTCGCCGTCGATAACGACAACACCATCCTCGACCTGTTCCTTGTACTGAACTGGCGAACCCAGGAGCTGGAACCGACGATCGCCTTGGTCGTCACGATCCTCGACTGCAACGTCGGCTTCGAGAAACGCCTGACTGTTGGTGACGAGGAACCAAACGAGGCCACCGACCGCAAGTGCGACAGCGACGAGGACTGCAATGGGCAGCCACTTCGAGCGCGCCCGCGCTGGACGGCCCGGCCTCGGAGTCAGGTCGACGGGCGGAGTTGTCTCACTCATCAGAACTCATCCATCGCTGGCGTTCGGGAGGAACCTGTCGCCCCAGCTGCTTTCCCCTGCGAAGGATCGCCCACCCGTACAGACCGAGGACGCCGAACGTGACAGACCAACCGGCTATCAAGTATCCGGCATGAGTCATGACTGGTCTCCTTCGAACTCGATGCGGCCCGCGACCGCTCCGCCGACCGCTTTGTCGACACCCGACAACGCCTCGGCACGGCGTTGCTCAATCGCGTCGTCGAGACCGTGCCGGTCC
>JBPCTU010000089.1:0-3602 GCA_051011515.1 Acidimicrobiales bacterium | reverse complement strand
ACCCGAGACACCGCATCCTCCATGATTTCGGCTTTGCGGAGCGTGCGGGTGTTCGAGGTCGTAGCGGCGTATCGCTTGCCCGATGAACGAACGGTGCTGGCGCCCTGGCGACGGTGGAGGTCCGAGTACTTGTTGCGGGCTCGCCTGACCCGGCCGAGAAGCTTGACGAGTTCGTCTTCGTTCAGCTTGTCGAGTCGTTTCGACTCCGTCTCGACGAGCAATGTTTGTTCACTCGGAGTGAACAGCGAGATCTCGCTTGGTCTCATGGTCCTCTTCTGCTCGGGTTGGGGTTGGACAACCGGAGGTACATCTTGACCCAAAGACCCTCCCGTGTGCCCAGCTCATGCAACTGTGGATGCTCTCAGCGAGAATGCACCCGCCGAACCAGCGGATGGTTGGTGGATACTGCGCAGGAGGCCTTGTGTCGGTTGCCATAGAACTCGAGTCTTTGACCAAGTTCTACGGACCCCATCGCGGGGTCGAGGATCTCGACCTAGAGGTCGCGACTGGGCAGGTATTCGGGTTCCTCGGTCCCAACGGAGCGGGTAAGTCGACGACCATGCGCGTTCTGATGGATTTCCATCGAGCCAGCAGCGGGCGGGCGCGTGTCCTGGGACTCGACAGCAGGGCGGACAGCCTCGCCGTGAAGCGAGACACGGGCTACTTGTCCGGCGATGTTGCTCTGTACGAACGACTCTCTGCGATCGATCATCTGGAGTGGTTGGCGTCGTTGCGTGGCGGCGTGGCCAAGAGCCAGATCGAGCTTCTTTCGGAACGACTGGGGCTCGATCTCAGTAGACGAATCGGTGACCTCTCGAAGGGCAACCGACAGAAGGTCGGCTTGGTCCAGGCCTTCATGCACGAACCGGCCGTGCTCATACTGGACGAACCGACGTCGGGTCTCGACCCCATTGTGCAGCACACCTTCCAGGAGATGGTGCGCGAGGTCGCTGCGGAAGGTCGCACTGTCTTCTTGTCCTCGCACATCCTCGACGAGGTCGATCGGGCTTGCGATCGAGTGGCGATCATTCGCGACGGACGGATGGTCGCGGTCGAGTCCATAGCTTCGCTCAGGCGGCGATCTCTCCGCGAGGTCAGGGTCACGTTCGATCACGACGTTGCGGCTGCCGAGTTCGCGAGCTTGCCGGGAGTTCACTCGGTGACGAAGTCAGAGAAGTCACTTCTGATCAGGACCGCCGGAGAGCTGGACCCGATAATCAAACAAGCCGCCCGTCACCGAGTCACCGACCTCGTCAGTGAACGCGCCGACCTCGAGTCCATCTTTCTCGCGTTGTACGGGTTCGAGGACGGTGAAGACACCGACTCGCTGGACCCGACCTCGGGCCTGTCGTGAACATCTTCGTTCGCACGCTCCGCGACCGGCGAGCTGCCCTGGGGTGGTGGCTGCTCGGATTAATCGTCTACTGCGGCTTCATCGTGGCCGTGTGGCCGGTGATCGATGGCAACAACGAGTTCGGCGATCTGTACGCGGACATGCCCGAAGCCTTCCAGGCCATGTTTGGCAGCGACGGGTTCAGCGACTTCACCTCGCCGGTGGGGTTTGCGACCACCTACCTGTTCTCCATGATCCTCCCGTTCATCCTTACGGGACTCGCTGTTTCGATGGGGGCCTCCGTACTGGCAGGAGAGGAGGAAGATGGGCTCGTCGAGTTGGTTCTGGCCTATCCGGTTCGGCGTCGTCGGCTGGTTGTCGAGAAGGCGCTCGCGATCGCGACGGCCGTTGGTGGTGTTGGTCTTGCGGTCTCCCTGTTTCTTGCCCTGGCGCGCGAGCCAGTCAGCCTCGATCTCGGTATGGCCGGCTTGCTCTCGGCAACCCTCGGTTCGGTTCTGTTCGCTACCACTCACGGGATGATTGCGTTGTGTGTTGGAGCCTGGCAAGGGTCCAAGGGTGCCGCGACGGGAGCTGCCTGGGGACTTGCGTTGGCGGGTTACCTCCTGAACATCCTCGCCAATCTGGATGAGAAGCTCGAAGGCCTCAGGTACGCGTCACCTCTGTATTGGGCTACGGCAGGCGATCCGCTCGACGGCAACCTGCCGGCGACCTACTCGGTGCTGGTCGGCGCCTTCGTCGGTTTGCTCGTCCTCGCGGTGGCCTTGTTCGAACGCCACGATCTCAAGTAGCGCTTCAAGGGGTCATGCGTCAGCTCGATCGAGCTTGACCGATCTGTGCCTGACCTCGACGCGCCAGTGCTCGAAGTACAGCGTGACTGCCAGCACGAGGTTGGTCAGCACCAGGAGGTAGATCCCATCGAGGTCGCCGGCCGCGGCCGTGATTACGAGGAGCGCCCCCAACATGGCGATCCGCTCGATGGCCAGCACTTGGTAGGCCCGGAAGACACCAACAACGATGCCAATCGTGTAGAGCGCGATGCCTCCGAACAGCATCCAACGGAATGCCGTCGGGGTCGGGTCGGTGGGGTGGAGCGCTACCTCCTCGACTCCGGCTGCGGCGAGTATCACGCCACCTACGAGCGGTAGGTGAGCGTAGGTATAGACATCGCGAGCGAAACGACCTCGATCTCTGTGCTCGACATCCTTGTGTCGATGTTCCAATGCTGGTCCGGGTCGGTCGAAGTAGCCCCACCACAACAACGCTGCGAACGTCCCGCCGGCAACCAGCGCCCAAAGCGTTGTTGCCGGGAAGCCTCCGCCCTCTTCGAGGTTGGCGACAACGGGCGATCCCACTGCGACGATGATCTCGCCGAGGGCCACGATCAAGATCAGGCCGTGACGTTCGGCGAAATGCCCGGGACGTACGAGCCATTCACCTCCACCTGCTGAGACAGTTCCGGCCACGACGACCAAAATTGCGAGGATCCAAAGGACGACGCGGGCTTCTGAACCGACGAATGCGCCAATGACCATGAACGCGATGGCCACCCAGTTCGGGATCGAGTACTTGACAGCCGAGCGTCGTATGCCGGGCTCGTCAGCCAGTCCGGCAACCATGGTGAACAGGCCCATAGCGAGGATCAGGGCCAGTGGAATGGCGAAGGAAGGCGCGCCGTCGTCGAGAGCGGTTGTGACCGATGCCGCCATCGGGACTGTCGCGACGGTACCGACAAGGAACAGTGCGCGAACCGATCGGGTGTTACCTGCGACCGCGTTGGCCGACCACGTGAATTGTGTCCATGGCAACCAGATCAGACCGAAGAGGAGTGTGAACTCTGCGGCCCCCTCCCAGTCCGGGGAATGCACCAGGAGCGATACCAGCTCCGCGAAGGCGAAGACAAAGGCCAGGTCGAAGAACAGCTCCACCGGGTCGGCGGTGAAGTCTTCCTCGCGATCGGGTATTGGCAGGCCGCGCATGCCGGAACTCTAGTGATGCGGCGGTGCGAAGGTCGTTACCACCGGATGCGGCAGTGACCTCGATGCGGCACGCGTCTTCACGGCGAGTGCACCCGTGCAAGGATGAGCTGCATGTCAGATGTTCAGTTCGGTGTGTTCGTGCCTCAGGGGTGGAAGATGGAGCTCTCTTCGATCTCCGACCCCTTGGAAAAGTGGCAGAAGTCAGTCGAGATAGCGGTTCTCGCCGAGGAACTCGGCTACGACTCGTTTTGGGTCTATGACCACTTCCACAC
>JBPCTU010000088.1:0-2613 GCA_051011515.1 Acidimicrobiales bacterium | reverse complement strand
AGGCCCGCGCCGCTACAAGGCGCATGTTCGGACGGCTCGTGAGCCTCGGCCAGGGCACCGAAGACACCAGACGCCGCGTGACAGTTGCCGAACTCGGCTCCGACCCCGCAATGGCCCGCAGCGTCGCCGCGTATGGCGGGGCGCGTCTGCTCACCTTCGACCGTGATCCGGCCTCCAGCGAGCCAACAGTCGAGGTGAGCCACGAGGCGGTGATTCGAGAATGGCCTCGGTTGCGGGGCTGGCTCGCCGAAGACCGTGAAGGCCTTCGGATGCAGCACCATCTCACCGCCAGCGCCGCAGCCTGGGACGATCAGGGCAGAGACGACGGCGAACTCTACCGAGGACTCCGGCTGAGCGCAGTAGAACGCTGGTCGGAGGCCACGGTGCCGGTCCTAACTCCCGTCGAAGTCGAGTTCTTGGGCGCGAGCAGCCGCCTTCGCGACGAGGAAGAGGCCGCCGAAAGAGCTCGGCTCCGTCGCCTTCGGCGGCTTGTCGTCGTCGCCGGCGCCATCGCCGTGGTCGCGATCGTCGCCGGCTTGTTCGCCTTTCGCGAGCAACGCCGGGCCGACGACCAAGCGACGCGCGCCGAGGAGAACGCAACACTCGCCAGTACGAACGCTGAACAGGCTCAAACAAGCGCCGAGCTCGCGGACGAGCGCGCAACCGAGGCCGAAGACGCCCGGGAACAAGGCGACATCGAGCGCCTCCGAGCCGTCGCCAGGGCGAGCGCAGCCGAGAACCCTCCACGCGCTGCTTTGCTCGCGGTCGAGGCGTACCTGGCCGATCCATCGATCGAGGGCCTCGATTCGCTCCACCGGGTCCTGACAGAGACACCCGGGTCAATTGGATTCGCGCCCGGTGGGCCCTACGTGGCCGGTGAGCTTCTTGGTGACGGCAAGACACTCGTCGCACTAGGCGTCGACCAGATCGATGTCTGGGATGTCGAGAATCGGGTAGTTCTGAGGACCATCGACCACCCCGTTGTCATCGGGACCCCGGCACTTGCAGTCACACCCGACGGCCGGACGGCCGCTATTAGGGGTGGCTCGGCGCAGACCTTCTTCTACGACCTGACCACGGGCGCAACACTCGGGTCGATCGTCCACGACACACCAGTCAGCGATCTCTCGCTATCGGCCGAAGGCTCGTTGTTGGTCGCAGCGCGGGTCGATGGACGCGTTGGGCTTTGGGACACGAACACGTTGACTCGCACCCGACTGTTCGACATTTCATCCGAGCCGGTTCGATTCGCCCGCTGGAGTCCCACCGAGCTTCGGTTCACCGCGGTGACTCAACAAGCGGTCATCCAGTTCTGGGATCCAGATGGCACGGATCCGGTGTGGTCGTCCACGCCCGAACCCGGTACGGCTTCGCTGACGATTCGCCCGAACTCGCTGACCTACAGCCCTGACGGAACCGGAGTCGTCGTCGACACGGGCACATTCGAAGCGACCACGAGCGCCTACGACACGCGCGATGGGTCGCTCCTATTTTCACCTACGCCCAGAGGAGGATTCGGCGCCGGCGCGCCGATCGATTCCATGCTGTGGCTCGATGCTGACGGCTGGCTCGTCGCAACGCCGACGCGGCTGGCCATCGAGGCCTTTGACCTCGAGACCGGCGACTCGTCCACGCTCATCGTTCAAGTGCAAGACGTGCTCGATGTCGCTTTCAGTCCCGAACTCAATGAGATCGTGTCAATAGGGCGCAAGGGTCTGGGATTCTGGTCACTGGACCAGTCGGGCCCACTGGAGCGAGTGGTTCCATTCTCCACCGAACAGGCCGACGCGTACGCAGAACACGGGGGCGTCGTCTACACGTCACTGGCCCTCGACGGATCTCAAATCATCACCTCGGTGGTTGCATTTCCCGCCGCGCCGCCGGCCCTTACCGTCGACCTGACAGCCGATGAGCTGACGACGGAGGTGTTCCGTGAGGGATTCGTCGGAGCAAATGGCTACGGAGAGTTCACCGTGGTCGCCGCGGTACCTACCGGAACCGAGCTTGTCGATGCAACCGGTGAGCCACTCGGACCGCCGGTCCCGTTCTCGCTGGATCACTCCGATTCCCGCGCCAGCCACGATGGTCGCTTCTTGGCGATCGCACGGCTCGGCGGATTCGCTGACCTCTACACCGGATCCGGCGAGCTGATCGCAAACCTCGACATGGCGCTATCCGAACTCGAACAGAGTTTCGTTGGACTCAGCTTCAATGGTGACGCAAGCCTCATTGCCGCAACGACCTTCGACAACCTTGCGGTCTGGGAGACCGACACCCTCGAGCGGCTTGACCTGGAGCGGCAACCGAACTGGGGTTGGACCCGGCTCGTGGGGGACGAGCTCATCATCACCGCGACGGATGGGACCCTGCTCCGGGTAGACCCGCGAACCGGGCAGGAAACCAATCCGCCGCTCCTCACGAATACGGGGGCAGGCAACTACGCGTTGGACACCGCCAACAACCGTCTCGCGAGCCTGGGTGAGGTCGTCCGCGTGTGGGACCTCGATTCCGGGAAGCAGATAGGCCGCGGGCTGCCGATGGTTCCGATACAGGTGGAGTTCACTGGCGACGGTTCTTTGCTCAGCGTTGCGACCGAGGACCGCGTCACGTTAT
>JBPCTU010000087.1:0-4192 GCA_051011515.1 Acidimicrobiales bacterium | reverse complement strand
GCCAAGGCAGGCATGAACACGAGCGTAGGTAATCGAACACTTGTTCGCAAGCACTCGGTGAGGGGCAGCTATAGGCTCCTGGGGTGAACAAGCGATCACCAATCGAGTCGTTCGACGACATGATGAGTCTGGAGCCCCACGGGATCGATGTGCTGGTGGGGGACTCGCTGATCTATCCATGGGGCCGTGTATACGGCGGCCAGGTGGTGGCCCAGGCGTTGACCGCGGCGTTGACCACCGTCGAGGAGCGTTATCGACCTCACTCGCTTCACGGCTACTTCATTCGTACCGGGACCAGCGACGAGCCAATCCGATACGAGGTCGATCGCATCAGGAACGGACGCTCGTTTACGACCAGGCGGGTCGTGGCCCGGCAGTCGACCGGAGCGATCTTCAACTTGTCTGCTTCATTTCACGCTGACGAGGGTGACTTGGACATTCAGACCCATGATCTGCCCGATGGGGTTCCGATGCCTGACGACCTGGATGACGATTCCTGGACGCCTCTGATCCAGCGTCGACGAGTACCTTCTGAGTTCGCCGACGGCCGCACGGCCACTTGGTTGCGCCTCGCCGAACCGGTTGGGGACGCCCCGGGCGGACATGAGGTGGCTCTTGCGTTCCTCAGCGACGATGCTCCCTACGAAGCGGCGGCATCGGTGCATCCCGACCGAGACCCCGACGCCGGGGAGGAAGGGTTCGAGCTGTTCGTCGGCGCGAGCTTGGATCATTCAATGTGGTTCCACCGGCCCGCGGCATCCGACGACTGGCAGCTCCATATTCTCGGGGCCGACGGATACCGGAACAACCGGGGCCTGGCCACCGGTCAGGTTCTTGGCATAAACGGCACCCATATGGCGACCGTCGCCCAGGAAGTCGTGCTTCGTCGCAACAACAGCCTGCCCTAGTCGGCGACAGCCGAACGTCGGCGGAAGCTACACAGTGCAAGCGAGCCTGAGTGGGCGCTACGACTCTTCGAGTGACGCCAAGAACGGCGCCAGTAGATCGCGAATCGACACCAGATCAACCGTCTCGGGTGAATCGGGGTCGCGAACCACGACGTGACGTATCACCGCGTCCTGCATCAAGCGGGCTGCATCGGCCACGGTGTCTGAAGGCGCCAGCATGCGGACGTCGACGCTCATGACGTCGACAGCCCATTCCGAGTCTGGATCGGCGCCCGAGGCGATCGACTTGACGATGTCGCGTTCGGTGACCACGTGCAGTTCGTGGTCGCGGCCCGAGACCACGACGGCGCTGCAGTTGTGATCGACCATCGTCTTGGCCACTTGGCGCACAGAGGCGCTGGCGCGGCTCATCGACGGTCGCTGGCGAGCTATTGAGTCGAGACGGTCATCAGGTGTTGCCATACCTGTCATAGTGCCCGAGATCGGGGCGTCGTACACGTCTTCTATTACTTTACATAACGTATATTTCCGGCGAGGTACTGATTGTGGGTAGCTAGTGGGTTGTTCCACCGCCTGGCACGCCCCCGCCGCAGGTGCTGGACGTCGTGGCACACTTCAGTGGTGGTGCGTCTATCAGTCCTCGACCAGTCGCCGGTTCCCGAAGGTTCGACGGCGGGCGCCGCGCTACGGAACTCGATCGATCTGGCTCGCCATGCCGATCGTCTCGGATATCACCGTTATTGGGTTGCCGAACACCACAACATGGAGGGCCTGGCCGGCTCCAGTCCTGAGATCCTTGTTGGCCACATCGCCGACAACACCGATCGGATCCGCGTCGGTTCCGGTGGGGTCATGCTCAGTCACTACAGCCCGTTGAAGGTGGCCGAGAACTTTCGCGTGCTCGAGGCGCTCCACCCGGGCCGAGTCGACCTGGGTTTGGGACGTGCTCCCGGTTCCGACCACCGCACGGCAGCTGCCTTGGCGCGTGGCGGTCAGCCGCTGAGTGTCGAGTACTACCCCACCATGGTTCGCGAGCTACGGCAGTTGCTGCACGATCGGGTTCCCGACGACGGCCCCATGTCGGGTATCCAGGCGCGACCCCTCACGCATGAGGCGCCTGAGATGTGGTTGCTGGCTTCGAGTCAGGATTCAGCGGCCATAGCCGCGCACCTCGGCCTTCCGTTGAGCTGGGCGCACTTCATCAACCCCGACGGCGCAGCGATCTGCCAGGCATACACAGAGCAGTATTCTCCGAGTTACGCATGCGAGAACCCGCGCGTGAGTATCGGGATATCGGTGCTGTGTGCCCAAGACGCGGGCGAAGCGGAACGGCTGGCAACGAGCATTCGAACGTGGCGCGGCCGCGGGCTTCAAGGCCAGATCCCCTTTCCCACTGACGAACACGTCGGTGAGGACCCTTTTGCCGGAGCGTCGGAGTATCAGCGACGCAAGCCGCTCATAGTTGGTGAGCCTCCGACGGTGAAGGCCGAGATCGAAGAGCTCGTGGGCGCGTATGGCGCGGAAGAGGTCGTCATCGTGTCCATCTGTCACGATCACGCCGCGCGCGTCCGCTCGTACGAGCTGATCGCTGACGCCTTCGGCCTGGTGTGACCGCCTAGTTCTCGAGGAACTCGACTAGACCCAGGTCGGCAGTGAGATGGACCTCGGTCCCGGGGTCCATGCGGCTTGGATGAGTGAACACCAGGGACCGTGGATGGTCGACCTCGAGTTGCGCTGTCACCAGCCACGTACCAGCGCGATGTCGCGACGACAGCACTGTGGCAGCAGAACCCGAGCTCGAAACCCGCACCGCTTCGGGGCGAAGCAGTATCGATGCCTCCCCAGCGGCCGAGGGCAGGGTCACGACCCCGAAGGGTGTACTTGCTCGACCGGCCTCGTCGGCGACAATCTGCCAAACGGTGTCGATGCCCAGAGCCTCGGCCGTAGCACTGTCCCCCGGCCGACTGAGTAGCTCTCCTGCACCTCCTACTCGGCTGATGACACCGTCGTTCATGAGCGCCAGGTCGTCGGCGACGCTCAACGCCTCGTCATGGTCGTGAGTTACATGGATTGCGGTGATTCCCAGTTCCTTGATGATCGACCGGATCTCGTGCACGAGTCGATCGCGTAATGCCCGGTCCAACGACCCGAGCGGTTCGTCCAGTAGCAGCAGGCCCGGTTCAGTAGCCAAAGCGCGCGCCAGCGCAACGCGCTGCAGCTGTCCGCCCGAGAGTGTTCCCGTGCTGCGTTTACCGGTACCTTGCAACCCGACCAGTTCCAACAGCTCTTCTACCCTCGCGGTCCTGTCGCGACGTCCGACACCTGACATTCTCAAGCCAAAGGCGATGTTGTCCGCCACGTTGCGGTGCGGAAATAGCGCGTTTTCCTGGAACATGAGACCGAATCCTCGTTGGTGCACTGCAACGTGCGCCTGATCCTGACCAGACCACTTGATCTGCCCAGTTTGCAGCGGCTGTAGGCCCGCGATCGTTCGCAACAGCGTGCTCTTGCCGCAGCCGCTGGGCCCCAGCAGGGCAACGATCTTCCCTGGTTCGATTGTCAGCGTTGCGTCGCGCACGGCGACGACATCACCGTAGGAAACGGTTGCCCGGATCACCTCGAGCGCGGGCCCAGTTGCTGCAGGCGGGCGTATCTCGGGGTGAGACTCAGAGCTCACCGGAGACCGTCACTCGTAGTCGTTCGATCACCAAGACGGCGCTGGCGGTGATCACCATCAGGACGACACTCAAAGCCATCGCCTGTCCGAATGCCTGCTCGCCCGGGCGGCCCAAGAGCCGGAAGATGGCCGTCGGCACCGTTGGGCGCTGTGGTCGAACCAGAAACGCGGTGGCACCGAACTCGCCTACTGCTATCGCGAAGGCAAACGCGGCGCCGATGACCATCGCCCGAGACGCGATCGGCAGGTCGATCTCCCTGCGGACCTGCCCCGGGTTTGCCCCCATGGTGGCTGCGGCTTCGCGCAGCCGAGGATCGATGCTCCGCAGAGCGGTGGACACCGCTCGCATCACAAACGGAATCCCGATTACGGCCTGAGCCACCGGGACGATCCACCACTCGGATCTGAAGTCAACCGGTGGAGTATCGAGAGCGATGAGTATCCCGAAACCAACGAGGACCGCTGACGTGCCAAGGGGCAGGAGGAAGGCGAGATCTGTCGGTAGACGCAACGAAGCGCGAGGTGATGCCGAGAGTACGCCGGCCACACTGCCGACCAGCGTCGCAATGAGCGCCGCGAGGACAGCCCAGCTCACCGAGTTCCACAC
>JBPCTU010000086.1:0-5353 GCA_051011515.1 Acidimicrobiales bacterium | reverse complement strand
GATACTGTTCGCTGGCTCTCAGGTCGCTCAGGGGTCGGGCACCAGCGGTCGCCGCTGCGGCTGCCGCCTCGGCTGCAGACTCGACCGACTCGCCCGCCAAGTCGAGACCGTCGACTTCGACAATGGTAGGCGCCACTGCTGTCAGCGCGACACGAACATGGTCCACGGTGCCGTCGTCGCGTAACGAGAGGGAGGCGGACGCTCCCACCACCGCTATCTCCATGGCTCTTCGATACTCGAGCCGGATGTAGGCGCTGCCGCTCCGAGGCGATCGGGCTGGAAGATCGATGGAGACACACAACTCGTCCGGCGCTGCGCTTGTGGATCCCGGCGCCGTCCACAGCTCTGGGAGCTCCACTTCTCTCGAGCCCGAGGACGAAGCGAGTTGGACTGTTGCTCCGAGCACAACCAACGGTCCCCCGGTATCCATGGCAGGCGACGCATTCATCACGTTGCCGCCGAGAGTCCCGACGTTGCGAGTGCTGGGGGACCCGATCAGTGCCGCGGCGTCTGCGAGCGCTGTGTAGTCGCCGAGCACGGTCTCATCGGAGAGTAGCGAGGCGTGGGTCACGGCCGAGCCAATCGTGTATCGGTCGCCGTCGCTTCGCTGCATGACACTCAACTCAGCCAGCCGGTCGATGGCAACCAACGCCGGGGGCAGCGGATGCTTGGATTGTCGAGCCGCGACGACCAGATCGGTCCCTCCGGCTACTGGGCGAGCTCCCGTCGCCACTGCCATCAAGGCCTCTTCGAGCGTCTCCGCTATGACCAGGCTCATTGAGCCTGCCCCTCGATCGTGTGCCACACCCGTTCGGCCGTCATAGGCATTCGCCGGACCGGCTCGCCGACAAGCTTCGAGATCGCATTCGAAATCGCTGCCGCCGTGGCGACGTTCGGGGCCTCGGCGATCGGCTTCGAGCCGTGTGGGCCCATGTCTGGTGTAAACGTCTCCACGAACCGGATCCTGATGGCGGGAGCGTCGGCCGCGGTCTGGAGCTTGTAGTCGAGGAACGTAGGGTTCAGTTGGTTGGCATCTTCTCCGTAGACGGTGCGCTCGGTCAACGCCTGGCCGATGCCCATCGTCACCCCGCCCTCGACCTGTCCCGACGCTCCGACTCGGTTGATGATCACCCCGGAATCGTGCGCAGCGCTCACCTCGAGCACCCGTACGACGCCTGTCTCGCGGTCGAGCCTGAGCCGCACGGCGTGGCACGAGAACTGCGGGCCAGCCCATCCGTTGAGTCCCTGGTCGCCGATACACCCCACGTCTGCCACTTCGGGATACTCCGGTGGTGAGCCAGTGCCCTTGCCCACCAAGAGCTCGCTCCCAGCGGCCGTAGCGGCCAACGCAGAGATGGTGGTCGACTTGTCGGGCGAGCCGGCTACGAATGCCTTGCCTTCTGAGAGGACGATGTCGGCCGGTGACGCTTCCAGCTCACTGGCTGCAAGCTCGCGCAGTTGGTCGGCGACCTCTCGAGCGGCCTGCATCGTCGCACGTCCGTTGTTGAGCAGGGTTTGGGACCCAGTGGCGCCGGTGTCGTACGGAGCCACGCTGGTGTCCTGATAGACGAGTTCGAACTGGTCCGGAGTCATGCCCAACTCGGTTGCGGCCAAGTAGGGCAGCGTCATCACCGAACCCGTGCCGCACTCCTGCGCGCCGGTAATGATGATCCCGGTGCCATCGCTGTCGATCTTCACGTAGGCACCGGAGGGATCGGGGAAACTTGGCCACCAGCCAATCGCAATCCCGATGGCTTCGTCCTCGGGAAGGTCGTCGCCGTAGCCGGCGAGCGAAGCAGCTTCGGTTATGCACTCTTGGAGGCCGATCTGGTCGTACACCTGGCCCGTGGGTCCGGCTTCGCCGGTATCGACGCCGTTGAGCTTCCTGAACTCGACCGGGTCGAGACCAACCAGAGCTGCCAGTTCATCGGTATGGGACTCGAGAGCCCAGCATGCTTGAGGCGCTGTTGGGGCCCGCACCGATCCCGACGGCTGATGATTGGTGTAGACCGCAGACGCTTCGGAGTGAACGTTCTCGATCTTGTATGGGCCGAGGGCATGCATAGCCGCCATGTGAGGGAAAAACGACGAGTCGGCGCTGTACGCGCCGTTGTCCAACAGCACCCGCGAGCGGCGCGCTGTGATTGTGCCGTCGTTGTTGAGACCAGAAGTGACCTCGACGATCATCCCCTCACGTCGGCGGTCCGGGGCCAAGAACTCCTCCTGGCGCGAGAACACCAGACGCACGGGACGTTTGGCCGATCGCGCCAGCGCAGCAATGTGGGCTTCGTAGTGGAAGCCACACTTGCCGCCGAATCCCCCACCCAGGTGCGGCACGATCACCCTCACGCGGTTGGTGGGCAGTTCGAGCGTCTCACATACCCCGTCGCGGGCTTGATACGGCACCTGCGTCGAGGTCCAGATCGTGACCCGATTGCCTTCCCATTGCGCGACCACCCCGCGGGGTTCTATTGGCGCGGCATGGCTGGCGTCGGCGACGTGCCTCGTGGACAACACATGGTCGGCCGCCTGGAGGCCGGCATCGACGTCGCCCCGCGAGACCGATGTGAATGATGCCAAGTTGTCGTTCCGCTCGACGTCCTCCGCTGAATATGAGCTCCACTCCTCGTGAACCAAAGGTGACCCGGGCTCGAGCGCAGCTTCGAGATCGTCGACTACAGGTAGCTCGGAGTACTCGACGACGATCGCGTCGATCGCCCGCTGAGCTGCCTCGGCGTCGATCGCCGCCACTGCGGCGATCACCTCACCTTCGAACCGGACGACATCTTTGGCAAACAGGGTTCGGTCGGCGATCGAACCGAAGCGAACATCGGGCACGTCGTCCTGGGTCAGCACAGCAAACACGCCCGGAAGTTCCCGTGCTGGGGCAACATCGAGCCGTGTGATGCGAGCGTGGCCTACTCCGGCGAACAGGAACTTCGCAGTCAACATTCCTGTGAGCGACAGGTCAGCGACGTACCTGCCAGACCCCGTCACCTTGTCCGGACCGTCTGGTCGTATGAACGTCTCTGGATAGGTCAAAGCCATGGATGCCTCCCTGGGAACTGGCGGGGCTGTGGCGGGCATAGTGATCGGACCGCACTACGAGCGGCATCGCCCACAGACCCGTCACACACGGTGTCGATCACGGCGCAACAACCCTCTCGCGGAGGAACCGGACATCCACGGACTTGGTGCTGTCCATCTCGCGGGCGCACTGATGACCCGAGTAAACAGCAGATGCGATGGTCCCGGGCGCCAGACAGTCGCCGACACGCTGAATTCGAGCTTGACCTTCGAGTTTGTAGTAAAGCTCGTCGCGAGGCGTACGGGCGGTCACCATGACGACGTTGGGCGCCTCCACAGTCGTCAGTGATTCGGTGTAGACGCAAGACAGGGTTACTGATCCGTCATCCACAGCAGCGAGGGTTGTTCCCGTTTCGATCTTGATACCGAGACCGAGCACGCGGGCCTGGATGCGATGCTGCTCCTCAGTGTGTGACGTCCAGGTAGAGATCTCGTTGGCGGGCGTCACCAACGTCACGTCGTTACCGGCCAGTCGTAGCTTCTCCGCGATTACCCCGCCGATGTAGTAGTGCTCGTCGTCGTACACCACGACAGGCCCGGCTGGCACCTCGCCCGCCATGATCTCGTCCGGAGTACTCACCGACGGCCGATCGGATCCCGGCACCGGCTCTTCGAGCCAACGTCCCACTCCATCGCTCCGCCAAGTTGCACCTGTTGCGATGACCACCTGGTCGGCTCCGAACTCCAAGATCTGGGCCGGATCGACGAGGCTGTCGAGATAGAACTCGACATTGGCCAACTTTCCGAGCTGCGTTAGGCGCCAATCTCGCACACGGGCGTACTCAGCTAGGCCGGGCAACGACGACTCGAGGGTCACCCGCCCTCCGAGCTCTTTTCGCGCCTCGGCCAATACGACGTCGTATCCCCGCCTTCCCAGCGAGACCGCTGCTTCCAAGCCGGCGGGACCGCCGCCGACGACGAGCACAGACTTGCTAGGCCCTTTCGGCGGGATGTGTTCGGGGTGCCACCCTTTTCGCCACTCCTCCCCCATGGTGGGATTCTGCGTACAGCGGATCGGAGTGCCGGTTTGGTCGCCCGAGTAGCAGATGTTGCAACCGATGCACTCGCGGACCTCGTCCTCGCGGCCTTCGGAGATCTTCTGTGGGAGGAATGGATCAGCGATCGACGGCCGCGCTGCACCAACGAGGTCCACAACTCCCTGTCGAACCAACCTGAGCATCGTCTCGGGAGACGTGAATCTACCCACACTCACGACCGGCTTGTCCGTGACCTCTTTGACCCAAGACATCGTCGCCTCGAGACCTGCCTCCTTCACGAAGCGCGACGTTCCCATCTCGTAGGAGTAGTCGTGAACGGTGATGTCCCACAGATCCGGCAGATCGGCCAGCATCTCCAGCATCGCCCGGGGCTCGGTCGTATCCGGATCGTCGTCGTCATCGCCGCCGGCACTGGCAGCGAAACGCACCGCAACGGCACAGGAATCCCCGACCGCGTCCTTCGTCTCTTCGATGAGCTCACGCAGTAGCCGAGCTCGGTTCTCGAGCGAGCCACCGTATTCGTCGGACCGCTGATTCGACGGCATGAGGAACTGCTTGACCAGGTACCAGTGACACGCATACACGTAGACGATGTCGAAGCCGGCGCGCTTGGCCCTCAGCGCGGCCTCGAGGTGCCACCGTTTGAGCTCGAGGATGTCGGTCTTGTCCATGGCTCGCGTCTGGACGGGGTCATACACTCCGGCCGGCCGACTGAAGGGCCCCAAAGGGGCTTCGCGCGAGTAGTGGTTCGCGCTGGCCGCTCCGCCATGCCACAGCTCGACGCCCGCAAGCGCTCCGTGCTCGTGGACCCTGTCAACCATGAGCGACAGGGACCGGACGTCCTCGTCATCCCAAATCGAGGCTGAGGGATACGGGTCATCGTCTGACGAGGGGTGAATCGAGCAGTACTCCGTGCAAACCGTGCCCCACCCTCCCTCGGCCTTGACGCCTCTCAGCGCTGCGAGGGTTTGTGGTCGCCGATAGCCGATTCCAGTGCAGTGCGGTACTTGGTAGAAGCGATTCGGCGCAGTGACCGGACCAATGCGGACCGGTTCGAACAGGACGTCGAAGCGTGGGTCACGAGCCACGTTCAACCCTTCGAGTGCACGGGTGCCGCCGGCTGAGGCCGATCATTTCGCCAAGTCCTTCAGTTGTTCATCGATCAATTCATGCATCCGCGAGGCGCCAAAGGAGCCGTAGTGGCCCGGGTGAACAATCTTTACAGGAAGCTCGGCCAGGCGCCTCAGGCTTGCGCAGTAGGCGACCGG
>JBPCTU010000085.1:0-16152 GCA_051011515.1 Acidimicrobiales bacterium | reverse complement strand
AGGCCGGTTCCCGAAGAACGCATCCATACCTTCGGCGGCATCGCCGCTGGCCCAGACATCGTCGATTTGTCGGCGGACGGTCGGAGTGCCGCGACGTTCGACGTCGCGAGCGTGAGCGATCGAAGCCTTGGCGGCGGCGAGAGACAGCGGAGCGTTGCCGAGGAGCGTCAAGAGCAGCTCTTCGGTGTGGTGGTCGATCTCGCTGCCTGGCGAGACTCGTGTGACCAGGCCGATCTCCTTGGCCTTGACGGCATCGAACCTCTCACCCAGCAGCATGATTTCGGTCGCAGCGGCTCGACCTACCAGGTCGACCA
This sequence comes from Acidimicrobiales bacterium, assembly GCA_051011515.1. Lineage (GTDB taxonomy): Bacteria > Actinomycetota > Acidimicrobiia > Acidimicrobiales > UBA8592 > JBPCTU01. Next base: position 15,838 of record JBPCTU010000085.1, on the reverse strand, counting down.
GCAAGTCGATGCCGGCAAGCGGGTAGGCAACCCCCAAGCGAGTCGCTGGAATCCCGAAGACCGCGTCGTCGGATGCGATGCGTATGTCGGCGGCCATGGCAACCAACAAGCCGCCTCCCAGGCAGTAGCCCCGGATCATCGCGACGACCGGCTTCGAACACGACAGCAAATCGTCGACGAATGACCCGCGATCAGGGTTGGTGATGCCTTTCGCAGCGCGTTCCGCCTGTTCGGAGATGTCTGCCCCGGACGCGAACGCCTTGTCGCCGAAACCTTTGACAAGGATCACTCTGACGTCTACATCCGAAGATGCTTGGGCGAACAACAGCCGCAAACCATCGAGCATTCCGCCGGTAAGGCTGTTGTGGCTGCTCGGATTGTTGAGAACAATCCGAAGTACGCCCTGCTCATCGTTGCGGGCCAGCAGCTTGCCGTCCGCCGTCTCGAACTCGCGATCCACGGTCGAAGGGTAGAACTCATCACCGCCTGACCCGGCGATGGCGTTGCACATCCATGAACATGAAGGGAGGCGACTGGATACCTGCCGACGCCTCAACGCTACGATCGATATTCCGGCCAGTCCCCTAGGAGAATTCGCGTGAATAACCCGTTCGAGGCGGTGCTCGCCGATGTAGTCGATCTCAACGACGCAGATTCGGGCGCACAACGCCGGTTTCCGCTGATGCCATTGGGCCAAGCAGTGGACATGGGGCATGCTTCGGACGGAACCCCGCTCATCGATCCGCGAGTCTTCGACAGCTTCGAGTTCGCCAGGAACCCGTACCCGTACTACCGGATCATGCGCGATCACTACCCGGTGTTCCACGACAAGCTCCACAACTGCTACTTCGTCACCCGGTACGAGGACATCACCAACTGCTATTTCGACGAGATTGGCTTCAACACGATCCCGAAGGGCTCCTCGTCGGGCGTGCTCGGCAACACTCAGCTGGAGTTGAGCGGAATCGAACACCGGCGCAGGCGGAACATCTATGGCCGCCACTTGGTCGGTGCAGCGCTGACGAAGCGCCTGCATACTCTGCGAGAGATCGGGCGGGAACTCATCGCTGAATGGTGGTTGCCCGAGAATCCCAAAGGTGTGGAGTTCGACCATGACGCCGGCACCGCGACGATCGAACTCGGCCGGTGCTTCGCGAATGAGTTCCCGATCAGCGTGGTGGCCCAGGTGCTGGGCATCCCTCAAGACGCGCGCCAGCAGTTCACCTGGTGGTACGACGCGATGATGTCGGGCCTCGGCGGCAGCGACACTCATCATGATGGGTTGATGGCTCGCCAGGATCTCGAGGAGTACGTCGAGTCGCTTGTGGAAGAACGCCGTTCACGGCCGACCTACCTCTACGACGAGGCAGGTAACGAGCTCTGCATGGACATCATCTCCGAACTGTGCACGTCCGAGATCGACGGAGATGTGATGTCCACAGAGGAGATCACATCGTTCATCGCGCTCGTTGTGGGCGGGGGCGGAGAGACCACACGCGGGGCAATCATGAACCTCTGGTACCTCTTGCTTCAGCACCCCGATCAGTACGAAGCAGTCAAGGCCGATGGCGAGCTGTGGAACACGGCGTTCCACGAGATGCTCCGGCACTCGACCTCGATCGGCGGCCAGCCACGCCACAACACCTTCGACATCGACCTTCACGGAGTGAAGGTCCCCGCCGGCTCGCTGATGCACATGGTCGATGTATCGGCCAACCACGATGACCGGATCTTCAGGGATCCTGAGACATTCGACATCTTCCGGGAAGACCTCTACAGCGGCAAGATCCTCCGCTCGGGCCATTCCAAGGAGGGACGATGCAGCCACATGGCTTTCGGCGTCGGACCTCACCTGTGTCCGGGTGCATGGATTTCCCATCAAGAGGGCGTAATTGGGTCTCAGATACTCGAGGAAACGTTGTTGAACGTTCGTATCGCCCAAGATCGCATGCCCAAGGACATCGACGACGTGTCTCTGGCTCCCATAGGCCTCGGTTCGATCAGGGAACTCTGGCTCACCTTCGATACGCAGGGTTAGTTGAAGGCCATGACCACTGAGCTCTACGAGAACGAGCACGACGACGAGCCGTTGCCCGCCGCCGGCTACAGGACCTACGAGGTCTACCAGCGTGAGCGGGTAGGGGAGACCACCAACCTGCTCAAGCCTCGCGAGCTCGTATCGGACGAGATGTTGACCGACCCCTATCGACTGCTGTCCATCCTTCGAGAGAACTACCCGTGTTACCGAGACTGGGTCGGGAACCGGTTTTGGACAACTCGGTATGACGACGTGACTTCGGTCTTCACTGACGACGCGAACTTCGAGACCCGCTCCAAACGCTGGTTCTACGGAGCCCCCCATTTGGGTCGCAACCTCTGGGACGAGATCGATCTTCAGTGGGCCTACGTCAACGCCGTAGACGTGGGCATCGACGAGGTCGTGTCTCGAATCCTCGACAACTTGGGGTCCGGCGGTGACCTGGCTACAGCGATGGCTGCCAGGCTGCCGTTGGAGCTCTGGATCCGAGCCCTGGACTTACCTGCAGAAGATGCGCCACGATTCGCTGCCTGTTACTGGCGTATGCAGAGGGGGTACGGATGGAAGTCCGAGCTCCAGCGCGACGGCTTGGCGGCGTTCGAAGAACTGGTCGACTACTTCACGCCAATCGTGTCCGAAAGGTCTGGTGGCGACGGAGCTGACGTGATCAGCACGTTGAGCCGGCTCGAGTTTGGGGATGAACCACCGACTGCCACTGATCTGGTTGCGACGCTGCTGGAGGCTGATCATGAAACCCTTCACGGTGGCCTGTCGAACATGTGGTTTCTTCTGCTCACCCACCAAGAGCAGCTCGCAACTGTTCGTTCTGACCCGCGGCTCATCAAGTTCGCGTGGTTGGAGGCCTTGCGTCACTCGCCGCCCGTGATGTCCGCTTTGCGTTTCGCTCGCCACGAGGTCGAACGTTTTGGGCGCCTGATTCCAACCGGTGGTCTCGTCGAGTGTTCGGCAGGAGCTGCGAACCGCGACCCACGCGCCTTCATGGACCCGGACGAGTTCGTTGTGGAGAGGAAGGACCTGTGCCAACGCGAGCCGCGGGGTCAGTACCGGGCAGATGGCCTCCCGTCCGGCATCGCCTTCGGTCTGGGGCCACCATCGATCCACCCGGCTGTGCCGAAGGAGCGTCCAAGGTCCATGTACGCGATGACGCGAGATGTGGCAGTCAGCACGTCGCAGGCGCTGCTGGATCGATATCCGCACATAACGCTCCAGGACGGCGCTTCTCCACATCTCAGAAGTCTGCGCTTGGGAGAGATGCGGACCTGTTGGGAACTTCCCATCAGCTACTGATGGGCGCCCGAGTACCGAGAACTGGCGGTTCGTCGCCGGTGGCGGTTACGAGTGCGGCGAGGCCTGCAGTGGCCAGCACCACAGCCCAGGCAAACGAGTAGCTGCCGGTCTGATCAACAATGGCGCCGGTCATCGGCGCTCCGACAGTGAGACCTGCCAGGAATCCGAGCAACAACAGTCCTGTGGCTTTCCCTGAACTGTCCGGATCGACCCCTCTGATTATGGCGAGGTTCCCTACCGCGTTCCAGGCGATCGAGCTTGTTGCAGTCAACAGCGCGATGGGCCACACGAGCCAACTGCCCACGTTCGGAGAAACCATGAGCAGGACTGCTACGACCGCCGCGATGACTGCCATCGAGAACAGTGACGCACGGGTGGTGACGTTGTGTTCGGCCAGCCGACCAGCAATGATTCTTGCGGCGATTCCAGCGAGACCCACCAACGCCATTGCCAGGCCTGCCTCGGCTTCGGAGAGGCCGAGTTCCTCCTCGGCAAACAGTGGCAGGAAGCGGATGATCCCTGCAGTGGTGACGCCCATCAGGAATCCGTATATGGCTAGACGGCGAACCCACGAGGCCAATGGGGCGCGGGACCTCGATCGATGAGCCGGCGACTGCCCCGATTCTGGATCGGGCTCCAGGCGGAAGGCGACGAGCGCAGTCGCGACCAACGCGACGATGCCGTACAACGAGATAGCCCATCGCCAGCCGAGAGAGTCGGACAATGTGGGCAACGTCAGCCCGCACAGGAACAGTGACAGTGTGACCCCCGACTGTTTGATCCCGGTAACCGTCCCTCGATGCCCGTCGGGCACGTGGAGTCCGATCAACTTGTTGGTGGCTGCGTTACCCCCGGAGAGAGCAATGCCCCCCACAGCAGATGCCACCAGCAGAAGGCCGAAGTGTGGTGCGAGTGCGGTGAGGATCAGGGAGACCCCGCCCGCTCCGAGCACGGTCATCGCGCCCCTCTTGGCGCCAATGGTGTCAATCCTGCGCCCGAGGTATGGGGCCGAGAGGGCGCCGAGCCCGGTCGCAACCGCGCCGGCCACGCCGATTTGTGTTCTGGAGATGTCCAGATCATCACGCAGGTCGGAAGCGAGCACTGCGACTGCGTACAGCTGCATGGTCGAGTACGCCATGGCTGCTACGAGAGTTGTCACCAGGATGGCCCGAGGCCTGGCCCGGGCTGAGGTGTTGGCCAAATCAGCCGCCTGTGGACGCGGCGTCGAACTTGGCCCTCAGCCAAGGACCGGCCAGTACAGGTTCATACTTTGGAGCCTGGCCAGGCGGGACACAGGTCGGAAGTGGGGAGATCTCGGCGTCCCAATTGGGCTGGTGGAAGAACGCCAGCGCCTGCCGCCGTTCGTTCGCGGCCACCTCGGAGTCCGGAACGGCAACGCGGTGTTTGGTGGAACGCCAGAGGTCGTTCGTCCACTGGGCCATCATGTCTCCGATGTTCACCACGAAACCGTCGGTTACAGGCTGAACCTGCTCCCACTCGTCGTTCCGTCGCAAAACCTCGAGTCCACCGGAGCCTGTCCCGGGGAGCAAGATGGTGAGCGTTCCGTAGTCAGTGTGTTCGCCGGCCCGGAGTTGACCCGAGGCTGGACCGTGATTCAGTGGGGGATAGTTGAGGCCACGGAGAGCCGAGAGGTGTTGGTCCACCGAACTGGCGAAGTGGGTCCTGTCCATTCCCAGCGCTTCGGCCATGAATTCCAGTAGCTGTTCTGCAAGCGCGACCATTGACTCGTAGTAGTCGATCCACGCCATTCGTAGTCCTGGCGGCTGCTGGGGCCAGATCCGGCCCACACCCCCGAACCGACCGGTGCCGTCGGCGTGGTCGGGGGGAGGAGCGATGTTGAAGCTCTCCTTGAGGTCCGGCGGAGTGACAACGCCGAGCGATGCGGCCAGGGCTTCTTGACCCGAGGGGAAATAGCCATAGGGGTGATGCTTTTCGGTCGGGTGCCGCGCCGTCATCTTGAGATCGAGCGGGAGATCGAAGAAGGCGTCGGTGGTGGCCCAGGCGCGACGCGTCACCGAGATAGGAACGTTGTGGCCCACGATTGCGAAGAACCCAACCTCGCGGCAGGCGAGGTCAATGTCGGCAGCGACCTCGCTTCTCGGCCGGGTCAGATCGATCGTGGGGATCGACACGGTTCACTCGGGCGGCGGCATGGCGCATTCGTAGCCGGCGTACAACCCGATGCTGTTGGCGGTCCGTCCGCTGGGGCCCTCTTGGAGTAGTTCAACCAGGATCTGGGCCGTCTGTTCAGGCCGCATCCATCGGGCAACGTACTCCGGGTCGGGGTCAGGGCCGAGCCAGCTTCGGAGCATCTCGGTGTCGGTGGCCCCCATGCATATGTTGTTCACGCGAATCCCGTGAGGAGCCAAGGACTTCGCCCAGTCGAATGTGAAGCCGTTGAGGGCCCATTTCGAAGCGTTGTAGAGATCCATCGCTCCGTGGCCGTGGTGGCGCTCGCAGTCGGGACACGGTTTGACGTGGTCGGTGGAAATGTTGACGATGTTGCCTCCGCCGGCTGCAATCATCGCCGGGACAACGGCCCTGCCGAAAAGATAAGCACCCTTGGTGTTGGTACCGAACAGTCGCTCGTAGTCGTCCTCGGCGACGTCCCATTGATCTGAGGGGCCCGTCCGTTTCACCTCTCCGGCGTTGTTCACGAGAACGTCGATCCTGCCATGGCGGTCCGCAACCGCGTCGACGACTGCTCGTACGTGGGACGCGTCAGCCACGTCGCCAACAAAGGCTTCGGCCCGTAGTTCGTCTGCGACGCCCAGAACGCTGTCGCGACGATCAGTGATGGCCACAACACAGCCTTCATCGACCAGGCGAGACGCGAACGCCCGCCCGATGCCCCGAGCGGCGCCGGTCACCACCGCCACCTGACCGTCGAGTTGTCCCATGGTGCGGCTTCCTCTCAGCGAGTTCGGAACATGCCGCCGACGTCGCCATACCCGTCGTCGGTGGTTTCGTCGTTGTCCGAGCCGATCGCGACCGCCACGCCGTCTTCGACGACGACCTTGTAGCAGGCGACGCCGGTGTAGGCCGGGGGTCCGCTGTGTTCGCCAGTGCGCACGTCGAAGGATGTGCCGTGTAGCGGACACGTCAAGTTGTGTCCGCGCAGTCGGCCTTCGCTCAGAGGCGTGTCGGCATGACTGCAGTTGTCCTCGAGTGCGTAGAGGTCGCCGTTGACCCGGCAGACGACTATTCCGTAGTCGCCGACATCCTCGAAGACGTCCATGGAGCCTTCAGCCAGATCGTCGAGATTGCCGAGTTCGTGTCTTTCGTCGCTCACGGTTCGAGGGTAGAGAGTCAAACGCCGGTTGGTGGCATGTCCAAGTACTTGTCGATGTTCTCGTGGAAGTATCGGATGCGCCGTTCTTGAGTTGGCAGGTATTCACCGCGGTATCCACGTGACCTCAGGCCCTTGTGCTGAGTTGTCCAGATGGCGACATCCTGATCGATGCCCGGCCCGCATGAGACCTCATCGGCGCGGCCAACCACGTGTTCGGCCTGGTGGTCGATCGACACCCAGTCGCGCATCGAGTTCGAGTAGTACTCGGAGACTCCCTCGGGAAACAGCGTCATGTACCACATGTCGAAGATGCATTTGTTGGGGTCGTCGGGGTGTGGGGCGCCCCGGAGCCAGATGCAGCCGTCGGGTTTCATCGAAAACGACAGGTTGGGGAACAACGTGTAGTGGTAGTGGTCGGTCAACTGTTCGTCGGTGTAGGACGAGAAGTCGTAACCCTTCGAGGCCCCAAGTTCTCGTTTGCGCTGCTGTAGAGCCAGCCGCAATCCCGCCATGTCGTCGCGGAACGGTTCGGGGTCGAACTCCCAGAACTCGAAGGTCTCCTTGAAACTCTTGAAGGTTCGGTCGGAGTTCCCCTGGTAGTGGGGGCCGGGGCCGCCGCCCGGCATCATCATTCGACAGTGGCCGGTCTCGTACAGGTCGAACTGGCACCCGGTGTAGTGCTCGTTCATCGTCGCAAGGGTCTGAGGATGAACGAATGGCAGGTGGTAACTCTCGTTGAAGTTGTCTTGGACACACTTCCAGTTCCACTCGCCCTGAACTGTCACCCAGTGGGTGCGCTTCATGTCTTCCATCCGGTAACAGTCCAGATGGCCGGCGACCGGATGAAGCCAGTCGGACAAGGAGGCGCAGCCCGGGTCCATGTTGAACCAGATGAAGCCGGCCCACGTGTCACACGGGATCTCTACAAGGTTGCGGTTGCCACATGGAGTGCCCTGGGGAAAATCATCCTCGTCGTGGACCCAGGTGCACTCGCCCGTGTCGCTGAAGCGCCATCCGTGGTACGCACATTGGAACTCACCTGCGGCCAGGGAGCCGAACTCCGCTGCGACGAGTTGATTACCTCGGTGTTGGCACACGTTGTAGAAGGCTCTGATGCGGCGGTCGGTGCCGCGAACGCAGATGATGGACTCCTGGCCGATCTCGTAGTTCACGTAGTCGCCCGGTTCGGGAACCTGGTCCTCGCGTCCCGCAATCTGCCACACGCGGGTCCACATGTGGTCCCACTCACGCTGAGCGAACTCGGGTGACGTGTACCGGTCGCCGAAGATGATCGGTTCGGTGCCAAGCTTGGGCTCGGCGGCCTTGTCTCTTGGGATACCCCTGATCTCAACAGGGCTGGAGGCGGTATCGGTCACAACTTCTGCTCCTGATCCGGAGTCACCTGGATGTCCTGCAACGGTACCGCATGCTCAGAGTTCTGGCGGTGTCGAGAGATTTGTACGTACAATCGCCACTCAACGGGTGCGTTGCCGCGAGTGAGCCCCGACTGACAGAGGAGATCCGATGTTCGACGTTCTGCCCGACCGTGTCCCTTGGTACATCGTCGGTCCGGGCCTTGGTTTCCTGATCGTCGCACTGTTCGTCATCGCCAATCAGCCCCTTGGTGCAAGCGGCGCATACGTCCAGACAGCGGGATTCTTGCGTCGACGGACCGACGTGGCGGTCTGGAGGGTGTGGTACTTCGTAGGGATGTTCCTGGGTGGCATTCTGGTCACACAGATCCTGCGCACGGGAGCGGAGCTTCGCAGCGGCTACGACGCGATGCGCGCTGTGTGGCCCCTTTGGTTCGTTACGCCGGTGGTGTTCGCCGGAGCAGTAGTGCTCGGGTATGGAGCAGGTACGGCCGGCGGCTGTACCTCGGGTCACGGCTTGTGCGGAACCTCCCAACGCTCACCAGCGTCGCTGGCGGTGACCGCAACGTTCATGGCCACCGCAATCATCACCACCGGTGTGTTGAGGGTAATCACCGGAGGCGATCTGTGATGTCGAAGATGAATGCCATCGGTCTCTTCTTCGGAATCGCCTTCGGCTCGCTGATCTCGGCCGCCAACCTGCACGAATACGACACGATTCACGCCATGCTGCGCCTCGACGAGCCAGACGTGTACCTGTTGATGGCATCAGCGATCGCCGTGTCGGCGCCCATGTTGTGGTGGCTCGAACGCAAGGGGTTTGTCACGCCATTGGGGGGCACCCTGAACCTGTCGCGATCCCGCCCAGAACGGCACCACTTGAAAGGTGGCGCATTGTTCGGTGTCGGTTGGGCGATTGCCGGCACGTGTCCCGCTCCGGCTTTACTCATGGTCTCCTCCGGGGCAGTGCTGGGCTTGGTGGCCATGGCCGGAATCTTCGTGGGCTTGCGCCTCAGTCAGCGAGAGGCGATGGTGCCAACTGGAGGCGATGGCGAACATCGCGAGCTACGCAGCACCACAACGTGAGAGCATCGAATGGCTGAGTGGTCGGTTATGACCCTCAGTCGCCAATACATACGGAGGATGAAGCCATGCCCGGGCCACTCGAGGGATACAAGGTCGTCGATCTGAGCCAGGTGGTCTCGGGCCCTCTCGCGACCATGATCATGGCTGATCAGGGCGCTGAGGTCGTCAAGGTCGAGCCCACGGCCGGACTTGGCGATCTGACCCGGCTGCCTTCCTTCGACAAGGGCGGTATCAGCGCCTTCTACCTCAACAACAACCGTGGTAAGCGGTCCCTCGCCGTGGACCTGTCGGTGTCCGAAGGACAACAGCTGGTCCTGGACCTCGCTGCTGGGGCCGATGTCTTCGTGCAGAACTTCCGGCCCGGCGCCATCGAGCGGCTCGGGCTGGGCTACGAGGACATCAAGAAGGTCAACCCCGACGTCGTGTACGTCTCGATAAGTGGGTTCGGGCCGACTGGGCCCTACTCGAGCCGTCCGGTGTGGGATCCCGTCATCCAGGGCATTTGTGGAGTCATTGACCGCCAGCTCAACCCAGAGGTGCCGTTTCCCGACCTGATTCGAAATTTGTACGCCGACAAGTCCACGGCGCTGACGACGGTGCAGGCAATCACTGCTGCTTTGCTGGCCAGGGAACGGGGCCACGGTGGCCAACTGGTGGAGGTGCCCATGCTCGACGCCTGCATGTACTTCTTCTGGCCTGACGGCATGATGGATCTGACGCTCACCGACGAGGACGCGAACCACGCCGGGATTAGGTTGGCGCAGGTTTACAACCTCACCGAGTGCAGCGACGGCAAGATCGTCTACTTCGCGGCATCCGATGCCCAACGTAAGGGCGTCTCGATCGCGGTCAGTCACCCGGAGTGGGCCGAGGACCCCCGCTTCGCGACCATGGCCGCGCTGGCGGCCGAACCTCAGAACTTTGTCGTGTTGGGTGAACTGCTCGCTGATGCGTTCCGAGAACTGACCTGTGAAGAAGCGATCGCGGCACTGGTCGCCGCCGACGTGCCTTGCGGTCCGGTTCTGACTGCCGAAGAAGCGATCGTCGACGAGCAGGTTGTTCACAATCAAACACTCGTCGAGTGGCAACATCCCGATGGTGGCACGGTGCGACAACCGCGGCCGGCCGCTCGTTTCGAGAAGACCCCCGCTGAGGTCGCCGCCAACGGAGCTCACCGAGGTCAACACAGCGACGAAATCCTCGCCGAGTTGGGCCGCAGCGACGAAGAGATCGAACGGCTGCGAGAGGCTGGAGTCGTGGCCGGCTGATGGATCCCACCTACACGGCCGAGGCCGCGAAGTTCCGAGAAAAGATCCAGGCCTTCTTGTCCGAACACCTTCCGGTCGATTGGGCGGGTATCGGTGCGTTGGATCCCGACAGCGCGAAGCAGTTCATCGAGGAGTGGCGGCCGGTCCTCGCGGAGCATCGTTACCTCGCGCCGGCTTGGCCGGTCGAGTATGGAGGAGGAGGCCTCAGCGAACTCGAGCAGGTCGTACTGGCCGAGGAGTTCATACGTGCGGGTGTTCCGACTGGCGCCCCGAACGACGTCTTCAGCATCCAGATGTGTGGGAACACGCTGCTGAACTGGGGAACAGAGGAACAGAAGAGCCATTTCCTGCCGCGAATCATCTCCGGGGACTACGTCTTCTGTCAGGGCTACAGCGAACCCGATGCCGGTTCGGACCTCGCTGCACTGGGATGCCGGGCGACTCTCGACGGAGACGAGTGGATCATCAATGGCCAGAAGATCTGGACCTCGGCCGGGCAGTCGGCCAACTGGATCTTCGTGTTGTGCCGAACCGACCCGGACGCATCCAAACACAAGGGGATCAGCTTCCTTCTGTGCCCTGTCGACCAACCAGGTGTCGACATCCGGCCCATCGCGATGTTGTCAGGACAGTCCGAGTTCAACGAGACCTTCTTCACCGATGCGCGGACCGCGAAGGAAAACGTCGTCGGAGAGGTCAACGGTGGTTGGGCCGTCGCGATGACGTTGCTCGGGTTCGAACGCGGCCAGGCTGCCGCCACCACGCCGATTACATTTCGCCACGAGTTCGACAAACTGCTGGAGCTGGCGCGTGGGCGCGGCGTAACCGACGATCCAGTCATTCGTCAACGCCTTGCTCGGAGCTACATCGACGTCGAGATCATGCGCCTGCTAGGCAAACGAACGCTCACCGGGTTCCTCCGTGGCGAAACGCCGGGTCCCGAAGGCAGCATCTTCAAGATCTCCTGGTCCGAACACCATCGGCGGGTAACCGAACTTGCTCTCGACATCATCGGCGCCGATGCCATGGTGCCTGACGGCGAGTGGCCAACCGTTGCGTTCAGTCCCGATCTGCCTGGCGCAGCGAATACGAGCGCATCGTGGGTGGGCATCTTCTACATCGCCAGGGCCGGAACGATCTATGCAGGTACCTCCCAGATCCAGAGGAACATCCTGGGCGAGATGCTTCTTGGCCTCCCCAAGGAGCCCACTGGGCGCTGACCGGCAGCCGGCCGCTGCTAGGACATCAAACCGGCCAGATCATCGAGCCGGGGGATGAGCTTGGGTGCTCCGGCGGATGGCAACGAGAAGATGGCACGGTCGAAACCGGCGGCTGCGATGTCGGCCAGGGCATCGGCGTCTGCCGGTGCGCCGAAGTAGGAGATCTCGAACTGCTCTGGATCTCGGTCGCGTTCGGCACACATTTCCCGTGCTTCTCTGACCTGACGACCCAGGTCAGTGGCGCCGCCTCTGCCGCCGATCGGGATCCAGCCATCGCCGTACGTCACCGCTCGACGCAACGCCCCCGGATAACTGCCTCCGACGTGTATCGGGGGCCCGCCGGGCTGGATTGGCTTCGGGTTGGAGTACATCGCATCGAAGTCGATCTGATTGCCGTGATATTCAGCGACGTCGTTTCGCCAAATGGCCTGCATTGCCTCGACGCTCTCGCGCATCCGCCCGAACCGGCGTTCGGGATCGGTCCCGTGGTCGACCATCTCTTCGATGTTCCAGCCGGCGCCGACGCCCAGCATGAACCTGCCGTCGGACAAGACGTCCAGACTGGCCGATTCCTTGGCCGTGTGAATCGGATCTCGCTGAACTACCAGAGCAATACCGGTGCCGATCTTCAACTGTGACGTGGCCGTCGCTGCGGCCGTGAGCGTCACGAAGGGGTCCAGGGTGTCGTAGTACATCTGCGGTAGCTCGCTCCCTCCGGGCCACTTCGAGACTCGAGAAGCCGGAATGTGGGAGTGTTCGGGCACCCAAAAAGACTCGAAGCCACGCTCTTCGAGGGCGGGTCCGAGTGCTGCGGGATGCATGCTGTAGTCGGTCGGAAAGATCAGGGCGCCGTAGTGCATGATGATGAGGATTGCAGACTCGGCGCGGAGGTGCCCCACATGACCGAGGATTCCGAACTGGAAGTTGCCGACGTCGACTTCTTCGACCCCGAGATCTCGGAGTGTCCCTACCCGGCATACGCAGTCTTGCGAGAGCAGGCACCCGTGTGGCGCGACGATCGCACCGGCATGTTCGTGTTGACCCGCTATGACGACATCCACCAGGTGCTACGCGACACAGAACGGTTCAAGAACTCGAGGGACCGCAGCAAAACCGATCCGCGGGCTCACAAGATCAAGGCGCTGTACGAAGAGAAGGGCTGGGTGCCTGCTCCGACCCTAGCGGGGCGCGATGACCCAGGGCACAAGGAGATGCGCGGCCTCTTCAATCACGCGTTCAGGCCGCAGAAGATCAAACAACTCGACCCGTTCGTCGAGTCGCTGGCGTATCGCCTGATCGACGACTTCCTGGGAGACCGACGATGCGACTGGGTCAGGCAGTTCGCCATTCCGCTGCCGCTGATAGTCATCGGCGTCCAGATGGGTGCCCGGGAGGAAGACATCTGGCAAATCAAGGCATGGACCGATGCGTGGGTACAGCGACTTGGAATGATGCAGACCGAGGAAGAAGCGATCTGGTCTACCGAGATGGAGATCGAAGCACAACACTATTTCCAGCCGATCTTCGACCGGCTCCGCGCCGAGCCCGACGACACGCTCCTGAGCGACCTGGTAAACACCGAGATCCCGGAATGGGGCCGGCCTCTGAACGACAACGAGCTTCATGCAGAGATGATGGCCGACACGTTCGTCGGCGGATCGGAGACATCGACCAACGCCATATCGGCCGGCGTCATGTTGCTCGTTCAGCAGAAAAACGAGTGGGACAAGCTGAAGAGCGATCCCGAGACGTACCTGCCGGTTCTGGTTGAGGAGGTTCTGCGCCTCGAGGGCCCAGTGCAGGGACTGTTCCGTCAGGCCGCAGTGGACGTCGAGATGCACGGGGTCACGATCCCGGCCGGATCGGTCGTGAACATTCGTTATGCGGCAGCCAACCTCGATGAAGAAGTGTTCGACTGCCCGATGGACCTGGACCTCGAGCGAGAGAATGCCCGCCAACATCTGGCGTTCGGCTTTGGCACACACCACTGCATGGGTGCCCCTCTCGCCCGACGCGAGATCTACCTGAGCTTCAGGGCGCTCGTCGATCGGATCGACGACATGTGGTTCATCGAGGGAGAGAACGATTTCTTGCACCACCCGAACTTCTGCCTTCGGGCCTTGAAGGAGTTGCACATCGGGTTCAGTCCGGCCCGGTCATGAAACGGCCGGGCCAAAACCGACATGTCAGTTACCCGAAGGGGTCTGAATACGACGCCAAGTGGGAGGCCATGGAGCGGTCTGGTGTGGCCATCCACGGAGAGGCCGACTTGGTTGAGGCTCTTGGGCCGGAGAGCGTGCTGGACGCTGGTTGTGGAACGGGGCGGGTTGCGATCGAGTTGGCGCGACGTGGGATGTTCACCGTCGGCGTCGATGTCGACCCGGAGATGTTGACCGGTGCCCAGAACAAGGCTCCCGATCTGGATTGGGTCCTCGCAGACCTGGCATCCGAAGCTCTGGCGGGCTCCCTCCTCGGTGTCGGGGAGGCGACATTTGACCTGGTGGTGGCAGCAGGCAACGTGATGATCTTCGTCGATCCGCAGTTGGTCCCAACGGCTATCGCGAACCTGGCCGGGGTTATCCGCGCCGGTGGCCACCTCGTGGCGGGGTTCCAACTTCAGTCTGGTCGCCTGTCGTTGTCGAGCTACGACGAATGGTGCATCGAGGCAGATCTGTCGCTTCGGGATCGATGGTCGACGTGGAGTCGGGAACCGTTCGAGCCTCCGGGTGACTACGCCGTGTCGGTGCACCAAAAGGCGATGTAGGGTCAGCGGGCCATCCGGCTCGACGATGAGGAGGCCTCGTGGCAGCGGTCACGATCTACCACAACCAGCATTGAAACTCGTCCAAGAATGCCTTGGCGGTCGCCGAGGAGTTGGGCGTTGATCACGACGTGGTTCTCTACATCAAGGAGCCCCCCGATCGAGCCACGCTCGAGAAGATCGTCAAGGGCCTCGAGGACCCAGTAGAAGACCTTGTTCGCAAGGACTCCAAGTTCAAGAAACTCGAGCTCGATCCGAATGACTACGTCGACAACCCTGAGGCGGTGGTCGACATCCTCGTCGCCCACAAACAGCTGCTCCAGCGGCCGCTGATCGTCAAGGGAGACAACGACATCATCGGTAGGCCCAAGGACAGGGTCGCGCCATTCATCACGTGACGAGATCGGGTGACTGGTATGTCACCTGAATGGCGGTGAATGATCACGCGCTTGCGGGCGCGCTCGCGCAGCAGGCAGGCCACAGGCTCACTGAGTTGCGGACCCAGGCACTCGACAGCGGTGTATCCGCGTGGGAACTCGGGGCCGATGCCGACCGCATGAGTCACGAGCTGTTGATCGAAGAGCTGCTCTCGCACCGTCCCGACGACGCCATCTTGTCCGAAGAGGGTGCCGACGATCCGACACGTCTCACAAGTGCCCGCACGTGGATCATCGACCCTCTCGACGGCACTCAGGACTATCCGTACCGAGACAACGCAGAATGGGCAGTGCATGTGGCGCTGGTCGAGGCCGGTAGGCCGACGGCGGCCGCGGTGTCTGTGCCCGGGATGGGTCGCTTGTTCGGCACTGAGCTGAGCCCGATGTCGGTCCGATCCGAAAGGGCGGCACCGCTCGTGGTTTCGAGTCGTGCTGGGACCTACCTTGGCGGTGAGGTCGCGCGCCACCTCGGTGGTCGCCTGACGGCCTGCGGTTCGGCTGGGGTGAAGGCCATGTTGGTTGTTGGTGGGGACGCGGACGTCTACGTGCACTCGTCAGGTCTGTGGGAGTGGGATGTATGCGCTCCAGCGGCGGTTGCGTCGGCCGCGGGCATGACAGTGGCGGATCTCGAAGGTGCTGAGATCGAATACAACAAGGAGCACCCGGTCGTTCGAGGGTTGGTCGTTTGCCGGCCAGAGTTCGTTGAAACCGTCGGTGAAGCCTTGGGCTGGTGATTCTGGCCAGTGCCGAGGAAAGCTTGTCACAAGGCCCTAGCGTGATGGGATTGCCCGCGTTGGACGGGCCATGGCTACACCAAGGAAACCCCCCAAAATGCAGACCGGTACCGTGAAGTTCTTCAATACTGAGAAGGGCTACGGGTTCATCACCCGTCCCGATGGAGACGATGTATTCGTTCACTACTCCAACATCGCTGGCGCAGGTTTCCGCAACCTCGAAGAAGGCCAGGCTGTGGAGTTCGAGATCGGTTCAGGGCGTAAGTGCGACGAAGCGCTGAACGTTCGGGCCGTCTGAGG
>JBPCTU010000084.1:0-2857 GCA_051011515.1 Acidimicrobiales bacterium | reverse complement strand
CCTCCTCCTCCTCCACCACCACCACCGCCTCCGTCTCAACCGGCGACTGCGCCTCCTCCGCCGCCACCCCCACCTCCCTCAGCGCCGGCCCCGTCACCACCACCCCAGCCGCCCCCACCTCCGGCAGCGCCGACGCCGAGTGCGCCGCCGTCTCCGGCGTCTCCCGAACCGCCGGTGCCCCCGCCCAGTCCATTGGCGCCAGAGACTCGGACCGAGGAACCGCTAGCGCCTCCGCCTGCCGCGTCCACAGCGCAGCCAGAGCCTCTGCCAGCCCAACCATCCTCACCCGAGCCCTTAGCCGAGAGCCCTCCGACGGCTGAAGTGAGGTCGACTACACCGGCTGATCCCCACGGAATGGGATCCGCACTCGGCGTACTGTTGGGTGGGTCGCGACGCACAGCCAGAGCAGCTGCCACCGCGGCGGTCACGACTCTCGTGGACGGCGAGACGGTCGAGATCGTCGTAGGGGGCCGGTTTCTCGCTCACGATGCCGTCGTATTGTTGACCGATCGTCGTGTCATCATCGCGAACTCGCGCGAGTGGGATCCCGAGATCGTCAGCATCGACAACCTGGGTGAACTGGGAGTCGAGGGCTGGGTCGATCGTCGGTCGGCCACCCTTCGGTTGACCGACGGAGATGATGCCCACGTGGTCGACCGGATCAACGACACGACTGTCGCCGAGCGGCTCACGGCTGCGATGAGGGCTAGAGCCTGAGTGTCGCCACCCGGGCTCGGGGAATCCGAGCTCTCCTTGGTACAATCTTGCACCCTGCGGATGTAGCTCAGTTGGTAGAGCGCAACCTTGCCAAGGTTGAGGTCGCCGGTTCGAGGCCGGTCATCCGCTCCAAGATTACGACGACCGCGGGACGCAGCTCAGCGATTGCGTCAGCCCCTGGAGTCGCGGCAAGTCTGCATTCTCTGCTCACAGCAGGATGAGGAAGAAGCCACAGTACAGGGCGATGAAGAAGACCCCTGTGCGCCAATCGTGCTCGCGGATGCGGGTCACCGTGACAGTCACGATCGCGATCGCAATCATCGCAGCGAGGCCGGCCAGCTGAATGTTCCCGCTGGTAACCGAGGTCGGGAACAGCAGTGGTCCGATGGCAACCGCAAGGGTGGCGTCGATGAACGACGACCCGAAGATGTCACCGATCGCAAGTTCGGACTCGCCGCGGCGAATAGCGGTGACGTCGAAAACAAGTTCGGGCAGCGACGTTCCGAGCGAAGCGAGAAAGAAACTGACCACGAACTCCGGCATGTCGAGTTGCTCGGCGGTTTCGATGATTCCCCAAAGGGCAACCATTGCTGCGGTGGCCAACCCGACGAAAGCAACAAACATCAGGCCCACGAGACCCCCCCGAGGAGCGGGTTCGTCGGGAAGCGACAGCTGCACGGGCTCGCTGGCTCGGCGGTAGATCAGCCACGATCCAAGCAGCCACATGCCTATGAGCAGGAGAGCGTCGGTGCGGCCGAACAAGTCGTCAGAGGTGAGGAGGACGACAGTTCCAACGCCTGCCACCGTCAACCAGCCGGTGAGACCGATACCGCGTGAGACGACCAGAATGGGACCAACGATGATCGGCAGCAGTCCGAGCACAAGTGTGAGCTGGGTTGCCGCCGAGCCGAGGCTGTCTCCGACGTTGACGTCGCCATGGCCGGACCAGCTGGCGGCGATCGAGTTCGCGATCTCGGGCAGGTCGGTGCCGATTGCCAACAGCGTCGTGCCGATAACGAAGGGTGGGATATGGGTACCGGCAACGAGTCCCGCCGCCGAAGTCACCGCGGCCCGGCTGGCGAAAATCATTCCTGTGAAGCCAATGACAACGGCGGCCAGAGCGAACACGATCATCGGCTTGTCTCATGTGAAGTCAGCCGCAGGCTTGCAGACCTCGGTGTCGAGACCGTCATGTAACCATGTTGTTCGAGCAGACTCGGCGGCGAAAGTGACCAAGGTCATCGAAGTGGCCACAATGGATGATGCGATGGTCTGGTGGAGCATTCTCGCTATCGGTGCCTCTGGGACGTAAAATCCGAATGAGTCTCCTAGGGCAAAGCCACAACGGCGTGGTGGAAGGGGGGAGGCGACATGTACGTCTTCCGGTTCAGCGATCAGTTCGCCGGCGATGTCGGTGAACGCCGGAGACTGCTGGGTGGCAAAGGCGCCGGGCTGGTCGAGATGACCGGCGACCTGGGTTTGCCGGTTCCACCTGGCTTCGTCATCAGTACCGCAGCTCACGCGGAATACAAGGCGCGCTGCAGCCTGGACTTCTTGCGCGACGAACTCGTCGCAGCGGTGTGTCGGCTGGAGTCGACCGTTGGCAGGGGACTGGGTGATCCAGTCAACCCGCTGGTTGTGAGCGTGCGCTCAGGTGCGGCGGTCTCGATGCCAGGAATGATGGACACGATCCTCAATCTTGGTCTGACCGAGGCAACCACGATGGGTCTCGCGGCTAGCACGAATCCGGCGTTTGCCAATGGCTGCAAACGACGGTTCGACCAGATGTTCACCGACATCGTCCTCGCGGAGGTCGAACCCGGCTCGCGATCGGTTCCCGATCAGGCTTGGGACCAGTTGGGTCTGGCGATCGAAGCAGTCTTCCGGTCGTGGGACAGCCCCCGGGCCGTTGCGTACCGTGGGGCCGAGGCGATCCCTGATCACCTCGGGACAGCGGTCACGGTGCAAGCGATGGTGTTCGGCAACGCGGGCGAGGACTCAGGGACCGGGGTGGTTTTCAGCCGCGATCCGTCGACTGGCGAGAACGTGTTGTTTGGTGACTATCTGCCAAACGCACAAGGCGAGGACGTCGTCGCCGGCACCCACGACACCATGCCGCTGTCGGCGATGGGCACGGTTG
>JBPCTU010000083.1:0-3025 GCA_051011515.1 Acidimicrobiales bacterium | reverse complement strand
CGCGTCCCATGGCTCGCCACTGATGACTCCGATGTCGGCGATGCGGCTGAGCATTGCTCGGTCTTGGTCGTTGGGAGTTGTCAGAGCCAAAGCGGCGTTGGCGGTTGCCCAGTAGGATGTAGATGTCTCCACGTCGACCGAACCTGGGATCACGTCCGGCGAGGGACCAGAGCGCCGATCGACGTGCGCGCTGAGTGGTTCCAGTGTGTACCGTCGCTGTATCTCCGAGATCTGAGCCTCGTCGCAGGGGTCATCGCAGTAGATCAGCGCCTCGCAGTGAACGAAGCCTGAGTCGCCTCGTGCCACGTGCCCTATGTGGTCATCGAAGTCCCCGAGCCACGTTGGGGATGCCAACAGCACGTTGGTCGAGTCGGCGACTTCGTCCGATTCGCATGCTCCGGTCTCGGCGATCAGGAAGGTCCAGAGGTCGTACGTGCGCGTCAGCCCGGAGCAGCCGGACCCAAGGGTTGGTGTGGAAACGACCCAAGGTTCGGCCCGTAGGTCCAACCAGGCCGAGGAACGCAGAGTGGCGGTGCAGGTCGCGATTGTTGCGCTCTCGGTGGTCGTCGTGGTCCGTTGGTGCAGCCACTTGCCAAACCCGCCGTTGTAAGAGGTCGAGGACGGGTCCGCCGCCTCTGAGCACATTGCGCGGTAGCTCGCAACCAATGGGTACGTGAAGATGTAGGCATTCTTGGCGATGGCCGTCGCTTCGCTGGGAGTTATTGCAGTCATCGCAGCGCGTTGCCCCTCTTCCGCTTGCAGGGATCTGTCGCGAGCCTCGGCTTTAAGCACACGGTTGATCGCTCTGTTCCCCCACTCATAAACATACGAAGCTGGCTCCCCGGCGCCTAGCCGTATTCGGCGCGATCAGATCAGCGTGGCGACACAGGAGAGCGGACCTCTGTGCCTACTGTTTGGACATAGCGTGGCGAGTCTCGGCTTCGGCGTCGTGAATCGCCTCTCCGGAGAGGTCGTATGCCACCTGCTTGACGGTCCCCGTGAACGGGAACGTCGTCCGGTAATTGTCGTGGTCGACGCTGTCGCCGTAGTCGTAGCCAACACTGAGTCCTTCAGCGGAGAACAGGAAGGGAACAGTGACATCCATGTCGACCGAACCCACCTGTGAACCGTTGACGAACAGCGTGCCGGTACCGGGTGCGCCCTTGCCCGAGCGGAGCTCTGGGTCTCCAGTGACCTCGAACTCGTAAAGCACTGTCACCTCGCCGGTGGGCAGGTCGGTCGGGTCGTCGATGCGGAACATCTTTCGGGCCAGGTAGTTGTAGGCGAAGTGCAGCTTGCCGTCCTTCACGAACAGCGTGTATCCGCCAGTGTGCGCCCCGGCCGCGTAGATGACGCCCTCGGCGCCATCGTCGGGTACCGAGAGCTCAGCGGTGATTGTGTGGGACCTGTTGTAGACGATCGGCTGAACCAGTAGAGGCACTGGCGCGCCCTTGAAATAGACGTGTTTGTCGCTCGGTGCAGCGACGGTCGGTTTGGGGAAGTTGAGCCGTTGACCCATCGTGCCTTGGATGGGCAGGACGTTGTGTGTTTCTGCCTCAGACCACCAGAGGTCAATCATCTCCTTCAACTTGTCCGGATGGTCCGCGGCGACGTCTTGGCGCTCGGCAGGATCGGTACGCAGGTCGAACAGTTGCCAACGTTTCTCCAGTTCGTCGAGATCCTCTTGGTGAATCGGGTCTTGCTGCTTTTTGCCGTACTTGGCGCCTTCGGTCCAGTTGGCACCGGGCCATCCGCATTCCGCGCGCCACCCGTCGTGATAGATCGAGCGACACCCGAACATCTCGAAGTACTGGGTTAGATGCTCGTCGGATGCGTCGGCGTCATCGATGGTGTGAGCGAGGCTGACACCATCCATTTCGTACTGGGTGACGCCCTTGATGGTGTCAGGCGCATCGAAACCAAGCAGGTCGAGCACCGTCGGGACCATGTCGATGGCGTGCCCGTACTGGTGGCGTAGTTCGCCGTTGCCTCCGTACTTGGCCGGCCAGGAGATCATGAAGGGGTCAGTTGTACCGCCCCGGAAGGTCTCCTTTTTCCATCGACGGAACGGCGTGTTTCCTGCGTGGGCCCACCCGAACGCGTAGTGGTTGTAGGTCTCGGTACTGCCGAGATCGTCCAGGGCGGCCAGGTTGGTGTCGAGATCTTCGCCGAGGAAGTTGAAGAAGTCGTACTCGTTCAAGCTCCCGACGTCTCCGCCTTCGGGGCTGGCCCCATTGTCGGAGATGAACATGATGATGGTGTTGTCCAGTTCGTCGATGCTCTCGAGGAAGTCGAGGAGCCGCCCGAAATGGCGATCGGTGTAGCTGTGGAAGCCGGCGTAGACCTCCATCATCCTGGTGTACAGCTTCTTCTCATCGTCTGACAGGGTGTCCCAGTCGGCGACGTCGGGGTCGCTGTCGGAGATCTCGGTGTCTTGAGGGAAGAAGCCCATCTCCTTCTGTTTCTTGAAGACGATCTCGCGGTACTCGTCCCAGCCCATGTCGAACTTGCCTTCGTACGCATCGGCCTCTTCTTTGAAAATGTGGTGGGGGGCATGGCCACAGCCAGGTGCGTAGTAGAGGAAGAAGGGCTTGTCGGGAGCGATGACGTGGCTGTCGCTGATGAACTCGATGGCCTTGTCTGCGATGTCCTTCGACAGGTGATAGCCCTCTTCGGGAGTCGCAGGTGGCGGGACAGCGTGGTTGTCGTAGGTCAGGTCTGGGTACCACTGATCGGTCTCGCCAGGCAGGAAGCCATAGAACCGTTCAAAGCCACGGCCAAGTGGCCAGGTGTCGTACGGTCCGGCGGCGGACGCCTCGGCTGAAACGCTCAAATGCCACTTGCCGATGCAGAACGTGTTGAAACCCTCTTCCTTCAGAATCTCAGAGAGGAATCCGGTCTCGAACGGGGCACGAGCATTGTATCCAGGGAAACCCGTTGACCACTCGCTGATCGATCCCATGGCGCACTTGTGGTGGTTTCTGCCAGTCAGAACGCAGGCGCGGGTGGGGGAGCACAACCCGGT
>JBPCTU010000082.1:0-4080 GCA_051011515.1 Acidimicrobiales bacterium | reverse complement strand
GAGTTCACGGACGGCTCGTGGTCGCCGGCGCCGTGGCCGGACCGGTCGTGGATCTGGACCTTCGACGGCTCTACCTACGACAACGCCGGATCACCGGTTCGACCATGCACACTCGAGGCGACTTCGTACAGCTCGCACAGCTGGCCCGGAACTCAGCTGTTCATCCGTTGGTCGCAGCCGTCTATCCCCTTGCCGAGATCCACGACGCACAGCAGCGGTTCCTGCGGCGTGACTTCATGGGCAAGGTCGTGTTGTCACCCTGAGCTGATCCGCCGGGAGCAGCTGGATTTCTCCGGTGGAGCACGCTCACACGGAGGCCATCGAACCCTTCTTGGTGCGAACCGCACCGCGTAGGTCGTCCTCGCTGAACGGACCGAGCGCCCCCTCACCTTCGGTCCATCGATAGAGCGCCACACCGAACACCGTCCGACACGTCGCTGCCTTGACGGCGCCGATGATGATCAGGACCACACCCACCAGTGCGGCGCCCACTCCAACTGCGATGGCTGCCCCACCGATGGCGATCGACAGGACGATGCCGCCCACCAACAACACGATGCCGGGCAGGGTGAACATCAACATGAAGCGAAAACCGATACGGACACTGCCCAACACGGCCTCACCCCAGGTCGACCGGATGATTCCGGCTGACCGCTTGATGGCTGGTACTGCGGTGAGTCCCTCCAACACGATGAGTGGCATCACCAGGGTTGTGACGACTGACCAGATGGCGGCCACCATTCCGGCCAACAGGCCCCGCAGCAGGGTCACGATTATGCCGCTGTCCCCATCTCCTTGGATGAACGACACCAGCGCACCCACCGCCACCGATATCGAGGACCAGACCGCAAGGGTGCCCAGCCGACCATGAGAGGCATCGCGTGCCGCCTGGGTATCTGTTGGTCGGCCGTGCAGAACATCGTCGGCGGTCTTGACGAGACCTGCGAGTTGGAGGTTGGCCACTGTCAGGCCGGCGATGGATGCGAAGACGATGCACAGCACGCCGAGCGCCAGGACTATCCACCCCAGGACTCCGAGGTCTGCGCCCTCCGACGGATCTGCCAGGACTCCACCGAGTGCGCTCAGGAATATCCCGATGATGAAGCCGATTCCACCCACGAGCGCCCCATACACGCCGGCGCGAACCGTCCACCGGTACATGTCGGGGTTCTGCTTCACCAGGTCGTAGCTGGCTCGTGTCAGTTCCTTGCTGTTGCCCCACCGGCTCATGTCGGATCCTTTCGGCCGCCCATGCGGCGATAGCTCGTTGCGATCCATTCGGCCGGAGGGTCATAAAACTGAACAACCCGGTGAAATGAGCGACCAGGGTTGGCCGTCATCGAAGTCTCGCCGACCGCCCTGCAGGGGCGTCCCCGCCAACGCCCTTCTCGTCCATGACCGGTGAAACCATTTCGATGTCGCACCGCTTCTTTAGGGTGGTTGGTAGATCGCAGTTGTTCGCTTCCCCCCGAACTTTCAGCCATCCCGCCAGGTGCGGGTCGGGCTGTGTATCGCACACCGTCCCCGGTCGGCGCGGTGATGCTCAGGGAGGCGTTGATGGCTATCACGACGATGACCGATGACAGTTCTTGGTTTCCGTTCGGGACTTTGGTTGCTGAGGCTCGTGGCGCCGCAGCAACTGATGTCGAGCGGTTGACCGACGCCGAGGTGTTGGTGTCGATCACCGAACTCTGCGAAGTCGCCTCAGCTGTGAATGTGGCGTTGGCGAAAGTGATCTCCCACGCTGACCGCCACGACCTGACAGTTCAGGACTGCGGACTCAAAGTCGGTGCCTGGATGGCCCGCAACGCCACGCGACCCGCAGGCCAATGCCGCAAACAAGCATCGAAGGCCCGTCACGCCATCGCCCACTTCGCCGACAGCGTGCACGCCGCAGCAGACGGTCCGATGGGTTGGGACCATGTCGACCTTCTCGTCGCAGTATCCAATGTCCGCAACCGAGACGCACTGGCATCAGTTCAGGACCGGTTGATCGAAGCAGCCCAACAACTGCGCTGGCGAGAATGGGAAACCCTGGTGCGCACAATCGCCGAAGAAGCCGACGAAGACGGCTCCTATGACCCCAACGAAGACGAACACGCCAACCGACTGCGCCTCAACGCGCTGGGTGACGGCACCATCGATGTATCAGGGCGCCTCGTAGGCGAAACAGCACACATCGTTGAAGGCACCATCGACGCCATCGCAGACGAACTGTTCCGCAACTACAAACGAGACCACGACCTCAACGCAGACATCATCATCCCCGACCGCACAACACTCAAAGCACTCGCCCTCGCCGAAGCCTGCCGCCGAGCCCGAGCCATCAACCTCAACCAAACAGCACCCGCCCGCCCGGAAACCATCGTTGTGATCCAGCACGACCCAACCTCTGAGCGCACGTGGATCACTGACCGGTACGGAAAGGTGGTGCCGGCCGCAGCGCTTGACCGCTTGCTCGATGACGCCGACTACCGGGCACTCAACCTCGACGCCACCGGCCAACCCCTCGACCTCGGCAAGAAGCACAGGCTCATCAGCCGAGACCAGAGAACGGCACTGACCGTCCGAGACGGCGGCTGCATATTCCCGGGATGCGACACCCCGGCTCCATGGTGCGACGGGCACCACGTGATCGCCTTCATAGACGGCGGACCAACCGACCTCTACAACATCGCTCTCCTGTGCCGTCAGCACCACGGTCTGACCCACTCGAACGGCTGGCGCATGCGCCAATCCCTCGACCCCACCCAACACAACGGGGCCCTCTTCGCATGGGAAACACCAACCGGCAAGACCCTCCACTCCGAACACCGACGAACTTCGCCGGCTTGAGCCGGCAGACGGGGGGCATGCGCACGCGAGACTCCGACGATGGAAGTCCGCTGTCTCGAGCCTGCCCACCGAGAAGTCGCCGTCGAGCTCTGGGGCAACACCGAACTCACACGTCCGTGGAACGACCCGCGCGCCGACTTCGAGCGGGCGCTCTCGAGCCCTCACTCAACTGTTCTCGGATCATTCGACGTTGACCTGCTGGCTGCGACTGTCATGGTTGGTGAGGACGGACACCGAGGGTGGGTGTACTACCTCGCGGTCCGCGCCACGCACCGCCGGCAGGGACTCGGCTGCTCCATGATGGACGCAGCCGAGCAATGGCTGGGCGGGCGAGGGGTATCCAAGCTGAATCTGATGGTCCGCAGCTCGAACCACTCGGCACTCGGCTTCTACCGGCAACTCGGATATCGCGATGACGACGTCACCGTCTTGTCCCGCTGGCTCAGCACTCCGTCATAGGGAGCCCCAGCACCGGCGTTCGGGGACGCCCAGCTCTCGGTGACCGGTGCCGGCGCTGGACGCGAGCAGGGAGAGTGGGGAACGATGCATTCTGTCCGCGGAGCTTCTGACGGCAAGAGAGAAGGTTGATGACCATGGGTGTACACGGAGGACGGTTCACCGCCGAGGTCGAGGGCGACTTCGTCGTGTTCCTGATCGGGATGCGCTTCAACAAACCGTGGAAGGTTCGGAAGTGGTGGCCGGTGGCAAAGGCGATGCCCAGGATGTTGCGGGTGATCGACGAACACCCGGAGCTCGGCTGCCTCGGCTACCAGCAGTGGATCGGGCGGACGACGATCCTGGTCCAGTACTGGCGGAGTTTCGAGGACCTCGACCACTTCGCTCGCGATTCCGACTTACCGCACTTGGAGCCGTGGCGACAGTTCAACGAAGTGGTTCGTGACTCGGGCGATGTCGGGATCTGGCACGAGACTTTCAAAGTGCGAGCGGGGGAGTACGAAGCTGTGTACGGCAACATGCCTGCGTTCGGACTCGCAGCTGCGGTCGGCCATGCGCCGGTCGGGCGCCTCAAGAACTCTGCGGCAGCCCGTATCGGTGCGAGCGACGCAGATGAGCCAGTCGTCGATCCCTACTGAGCAATCCGGTCAGGCACAGCGCCTGCCTCCGAAGGCCGTTCCGGGACACCCATATCGCTCGTCGGCGGAGACTGTCCGACCCGCCCATCGCGGCACCTACGATCGGCCGGGTTGACCCGACCGCGGCACCCCGGAACACGCTCCATATCAC
>JBPCTU010000081.1:0-3266 GCA_051011515.1 Acidimicrobiales bacterium | reverse complement strand
CCGTAGCGAATATCAAGCTGAGCGCTATCAGCAGCGCTCCAAGGGTGGCTATCAGCGTCAAAAGCGCAAGCAGGACCTCGATCGCTCCGGTTGACCGTTGATTCCCTTCCACGAACTCAGCGTATGTTGCCGCTGGGCGCCCCGAACCGATTCGCCCGGGCGGTCCCGGACTTGTCGCGAGGTTGCTGTTTGCATGAGCGCGGGGTCCCCGGCTCGTTCACTCGACCAGTCTTGCCGCCTCGGTCAGCACTCGAAGCTTGGCCACAGCCAATTCGCGGCTGAGATATCCGAGGCCACAGTCCGGAGCGGCAACCAACCGATCTGCGGGCAGGTGAACGCGTGCCGCCTCGAGGCGGCTCACGATCTGGTCGATTGCCTCAATCCGGCTTCGAGCGATCGCGATAACGCCGAGCACGATCGTGGTGTTGCTGAATTTTGGTAGCAACGCCTCTAGATCATTGTGGCGGTGAGCGTCCTCGATGCTGATCATGTCGAACTGGCCTCGATCGAGTGCTCCAGCAAGGTCGAGGTAGGACTGGCGAGGTGCCTTGAGATAGTCCTCCTGGTCGAGTCGATTCGGGTATCCGCAACAGGCATGGACCACGCGGGTCACATGGCTCGGTACACCTTCGAAACACGCAGCCAGGTGCTCGATCCCGTACTCCAACGCGATGTCGGGCTTTCGGGCCATCAGCGGTTCGTCGATCTGGATGTATCGGCAACCGGCGCTCACCAACGAAAGAACGTGGACGTTGAGAGCGGTGGCCAAGTCGTCGCTCAACTTCCGCGCGTCTCCGTAGTGGCCGTTGACGGTCGTGTCGATGATCGTCATTGGGCCCGGCAGGGTCATTTTGACCGGCCGATCGGTGCAGGCCTGGGCCACCTGGAAGTCACGAACCAGCGATGTGGTCCCTGGCCCGATCTGGTCGACGATGGTCGGTAGGAGTGCGTTGGTTGTACCTCGCAGCTCTGCCTCGGTCAGTCTCTCGAAACTGAATCCCTCCATCGAACGGCAGAGGTAGTGGATGTAGTTCTCCCGTCGTACCTCACCATCGGTTGGGACGTCGATGCCGGCTTCAACCTGATCGATCACCACCTGGACCGTCGCCCGATCGAGCAGCGCCTCGGCCTCTTCACCCGCGGATTCCAGTTCGGTCAGATAGGCGCCGGTGTAGTCACCGTCGGGTTTGGTGAACCAGTCGGTCACCGGTACATACGGAGGTTTCGGAAACCCACCAATCGTTGTCGTGGGGATCATGCGGCGGAACCATCGACCTTGCCTGTCATGGTTCAATCAACCTCGCGGTCTCGAAGACGTCGAGCGCCTCGATGAGCTCGCGCAACAGATTCAGGTCGCCACTGTGGTCGATGGCCTTCTCGTTGAGGGCGTCATCCAGCGTCCACAACCCGCCGAGGATGAACGCCAGTGATTCGCGGGTAATGCTGATTGACACGTCGGGACTGTCCGCCGAGTAATTGCCGTCGTGGTGCACAGCGCATCGAGCGATCCCCAGGACGTGGTGTTCGTCGATGTCTGTCAGATGGACGTTGATCGTGAGCTCGTCGTGGTCGAACTCCTCGGCGTTGAAGCGAATCCCGATCATGTCGACCAGCTGCTCTCCGGTCATGGCGTGAGCCAGTTGCCGACCCCGAGCCGCCCCGAAGTTGGGTGAACCTTGGCGGAGCTCTTGAGCTCCCATCAGGTAGGCGTTGCGCCAGGTGCCCGACTCGGCTTGATAACCCAGCTGTTCGAGGGCATCTGCTTGAAGTTGGCGGGCTGCGGTGTTCGTAGGGTCGGCGAAGACTACGTGGTTCACGACCTGGGCCACCCAGCGATATTCGCCTTCGTCGAATGAACGCTGTGCCTTGCGAAGGATTTCTTCCGCGCCACCCATGTAGTCGACGTATCGATCCGCAGATGCGACCGGTGGGTGCGGGTTCAGGTTGGCGGGATTCCCGTCATACCAGCCCAGGTAGCGGTTATAGACCGACTTCACGTTGTGGGAGACGGTTCCGTAGTAGCCCCTGACGTGCGAGTGACCAGTGAACGCCTCAGGAAGTTCGAGCTCCTCGGCGATCTCGGTTGGTGTCAGTCCAGCGTTGGCGAGCCGCATGGTTTGGTCATGGAGCCAGCGGTACACATCTCTCTGGAGCTCCAGGAACTGACGTACGTCCTCACGACCGAATCGCGGCCAGTGGTGAGAAGCGAACATCGTGTCGGTCCGGTCGCCCCACATGCGCAGGGCTTCATGGATGTACTTGCTCCAGGCCAGAGAATCCCGCGTCTGAGCTCCGCGGATCGGGTACAGGTTGTGCATGTTGTGAGTGCAGTTCTCGGCCATGCACAGCAGCGATTTGTCCGGGAAGAAGAAGTTCATCTCGGCAGGGGCTTCGGCGTTGGGGGTGTTCTGGAAGACCACGCGGATGCCTCCGATGTCCAGCTCTTCTCCGGTGGCTGTGACGGTTTCGGTGGGAGCGAGCAGGCCGGGGGCTGCAAAGGGAATTGCCTGGCCGAGCCCGCAGTCCACTTGCCCTCGAGGTCCGGGGGGAAGCAGGGGACCGAACTGGTAGGCAGCCCGGCGACCCATGATCGGACCACCTATCCCGTTCTCGTTGACGACCTCCCGCAGGAAACCATCGGGGGCGATGATCCGCACGTCACCCGCGTCAACGGTGTCGGCCGTCGTCACCCCCAGAACGCCGCCAAAGTGGTCGACGTGACTGTGCGTGTAAATGATCGCCGACACGGGCCGCTCGCCGAGCGTCGAGTTCGCGAGTTCGAGACAAGCCGAGGCGGTAGACGCAGTAGTGAGCGGATCGATGATGAGCCACCCGTCGGTGGTGTCCATGAACGTGATGTTCGAGATGTCGTAGCCCCGGGCCTGCCAGACGCCATCGGCTACCTCGAACAGTCCGTGAATGGCGTTCAGCTTGGCCTGGCGCCACAGACCAGGGTGGACGGTCTCGGGTGCTGCGTCGGCTTCGCGGACGAAGTCGTGCTGGGCAATATCCCAGACCGCGTGTCCGTTTGCTTCGATACGGCCCGTCTCGTGTGTGGCGATGAGTCCACGCCGCGCCCGCTCGAAATCACCGGCGTCGTCGAACGACATCACGGCGGCTGCAGCGTTGGATTCCCGCGTGGTTTCGGTGGCCGGCTTCGGGGAGTTGGCTGGCTCGCTCATGGCCACTGGTCTACAGCCTCAACCGAGGCTCACCAACTATCGGTTCTGCCAGCGTGAAGTGTGCGCTAGCGCACACTTCACGCT
>JBPCTU010000080.1:0-3958 GCA_051011515.1 Acidimicrobiales bacterium | reverse complement strand
CCACAACCGTTCGGGTCAACGCCGACGGGTCCACAATCAGAGACTGGGTCAGCCTCGGCGGAACCCTCTTCAATTGCGCCGGCGGAACCACACCGTGGGGAAGTTGGATCACCTGCGAAGAGACCGTCAACGGTCCCGATGTAGGTCCAGACTTCAGAGGTCAAGGCGGACCTCCCGGCCAACCCGGAACGTATCCGGACCCATTCGCCGAGAAACACGGGTACATCTTCGAGGTCCCTGCGGACGCCGACTCACAAGTGCCCGCTGTTCCCATCCGTTCGGCCGGCCGGTTCGCCCACGAGGCCTGCGCCTGGGACAACGCTGACAAGGCGCTGTACATGACCGAGGACAACTTCTTGTTTCCGTCGGGCATGTACCGCTATCTGCCCCCCACCAATGCCAATGCCAGGAAACGCATCGACGACGGCGGCGAACTCCAGATGCTGAAGATCGTGGGCGAAGACTGCGCCGACTTGGCTTTTGGTCGGTCTGCTGGCGACTCCTGGAGGGTCGAATGGGTCACCATCGACGACCCCGATCCGACCTTCGTCGGGATACCCGACAACGACATCGCTATCCAGGCGATCGGACTGCAGGGGTTCGACAAGGGCGCGGCCAAGTTCAGCCGGCTGGAGGGCATGACGAGGAAAGGCCGCGTCCTGTACCTCGTAAGCACCCAGGGTGGCGATCCTGCCCCGGACGAGCCGATCGAGTTCGGTTATGGCGACGGGAGAGGCCAAATCTTCGCTCTCGACCTGGCGACGAGCACGCTCACACTGGTGTACGAATCGCCATCGTTGGACACCCTCGACCTGCCGGACAACGTCACCATTACGCCACGCGGCACCCTGCTGCTTTGTGAGGACAACAGTCCCGACAACTACCTAAGGGGACTCACCCGACGAGGCGATATCTTCGACTTCTGCAAGAACGTCGTACCCGGGGGAGACGAGGAATTCGCTGGAGCGACGTTCAGTCAGGACGGCAAGACGCTGTACGTCAACATCCAGGGGAATGTTGGGATCAGCTTTGCAATCTGGGGGCCCTGGCACAAGGGACCGTTGTAAGGCGCCGACCAACACTGGTTTCCAACGACCGGGGCCGCGAAACCGCGACCCCGGTCGTTCGGAACATCGATCGGCGCTTACGCTCGGGCTGTGGAGCAGAGAACTGCCGAACTGTGGGCGCAACAAGATCAAGACAACGGCGACCGTCTGAGCCCGTTCACCGCCGTTGGCGCGGCGGTCGAAGCGGATCGTGTGCTGTACCCCAGTTCCTATGTGGACGTCGCGGCATCGTTTGTGTGGCCGTCAGTCACATACGGGGACAAGGACAGACGGGCTGCTCGCTTCTTTGACGATGAGGCTGGTGTGACCGAGATCATCGCCGAGAATCACACGGATGGCTTCGAGCCCGAGGTCACGTTCGTGGAGGGTGACTGCACCTGCGACCTCGGCTTGGTCCCAGACCACTACGACCTGCTTGGGCCTGCACGAGGCCCGCGTTCGCCTACCTGTTCACTCGAGTTCGGTGACGGGGACCGTTCAGGGCAGCGGCGGGTGGTGTGTGTGCCATTCGGTTGCGACCTCGAAGGACTGGCCGATGCGGAGGAGGGTGGCCTCCTCCATGTGGCGGCCCACCAGCTGAAGGCTGAGCGGCATGTGATCCTCGTCGAAGCCGGCGGGTAGCGAGATGGTCGGGTTGCCGCTGAGATCGAAACGGGCGGTGAACTCGGGACGCAAGTGGGGCGACAGAGACAACACCTCGTCCTGAGAGCCACGGAGCTTGTCGGGCGGTGCAAGAAACGCAGAGCCGTGAAAACTGGGGCAGGCGATTACATCGACGTCGTCGAATACTCTGTTGAGCTCTCCGGTGAAAGTCGCGCGTTGCTGTTGCGCTCGGACGAGGTCCGTCGCGTTGAACTCGTTCCCTTGGGCCAAGAATTCCCTGGCAAACCCGCCGTACTCACCAGCCCGATCAGGGTAGTAACCGTCGTGTGCGACGGCTGCCTCTGACCCGCATATGACGAACCAGGCCGTTTCGTCGAGCGATGGGACCTCGATCTCGACGATCTCGGCGCCGAGCGCATTCAGGACACCTACAGCTGTCGAGATCGCATCGACGGTCGTCGGGTCGACCTCGGTGGTGTTGTATTCATTGTCCACGCCAACCCGAAGTCCGCTGATGCCGGCGTTGATTCCGGCGATGAAGGTCCCTGCTGGACCGGCGATGGACGTTGGGTCAGCGGCATCTTCGCCAGCTATGGCTTCCAGCACCAGGCCTGCATCCATCGAG
This sequence comes from Acidimicrobiales bacterium, assembly GCA_051011515.1. Classification (GTDB taxonomy): domain Bacteria; phylum Actinomycetota; class Acidimicrobiia; order Acidimicrobiales; family UBA8592; genus JBPCTU01. The sequence goes on along the minus strand of JBPCTU010000080.1, from coordinate 1,663 downwards.
CAGCGAGTAAGCGGGCCTACATGATCGAGCGACGGCGCGAGCGGGAATACGCCGCTGCGACTGACCCGTCCATGTGTCGGCTTCAGGCCGACTACACCGTTGGCGGCCGCCGGGAACCGGATCGATCCACCTGTGTCGCTACCGAGCGACGCAACGCACAGTCCTGCGGCGGTGGCCGCGCCCGACCCACTGGAAGACACTCCGGCCCAGCGGTCTTGACCCCAGGGGTTCATGGGAACGTCGAAGTCGGGGTTGTATCCGGCCAGAGCACCCTCTGTGAGGTTGAGCTTTCCCAGGATTACCGCACCCGCATCGCGGAGCCGTCTGACCACGGTCGCATCGCTCGATGCGACGTTGTCACGAAGCACCGCTGCGCCGGCCATGGTTGGAACGCCTTCGACATCGCAGAGGTCTTTGACAGCCACCGGCACCCCATGCAACGGCCCCCGTCGCCTCCCCGCCGCCAGTTCGGCCTCGGCCCGGGCGGCGTCGCGGCGAGCCGCCTCTTCGAAGACGACTGCGTAGCAGTGAAGCACCGGATCGAGCTCGGCGATCCGACCCAGTGCCGCTTCGGTAGCTTCGACCGGCGACAACTCCTGGCGCTTGAAGGCAGCCCCTAGTTCGGTCGCGGTCCAGAAGTCGATTTCCGCCATGTCACCCCCCCGGTTGTCGCGCACTGACGCTAATCCATCGGGAAGCGTCCAACTGTTTGTCGAGAGCTGTGCACCCTGGCCGTTAAGGCCAACTCGACGACACCTGTCGGTTTCGACGCCGGCTCCGGTAGCCGAGGAATACCTGGCAGGTCTGGCGATCGGTTGAAGCCGCTGACCGGGCTAGTCCCCGTCGGCGGCATCACCGGCCGGGCCGGAAGTGCGAAACACCAGGCCTTTGGTCATGCCGTTGAGTATCCGCCGTGCCGAGTTCGACAGCCCTACCACGCCTGCTGCGCTCTTCGGGTAGAGCACGAATCTCTTGTCTGCGGCGACCGCCTCCACAATTCCTGCAGCTGCCTTGTCCGGGTCAACAAGGTTGACCAGACCCAGGGGTTCCAATCGCTTCACGAAGACTTTGGCTGAATCGGCAGCAACGGACCGGCGGCCCATGTCGTTGTCGACATAGCCGAGGTACACGGTGGTCAACCCGACGGGGGTGCCTCGGAGGTCCAACTCCATGCAAGCGGTCGCATGGGTGAGGCCTGCCTTGCTCGCGCAGTAGAGCGCACCACCCGGGACCGGCGAAACCGACGCCATCGACGAAATCTGCACGATGTGGCCCTGGCCTCTCTCGATCATCCCCGGCAGCACCTGTTGGGTCAGCTTCAGGGGAGTGGCGAGGTTCAGCGACAAGAGGTTGTCGATCCGCTCCTCGGACATCTCGTCGATGAATGCCCATTCATCGATCCCGGCGTTGTTAACCAAGACATCCAACGCGCCATCTGCCTCTACTCGGTCGATGAAGCCTGTGACCTGAACCGGGTCGGCCAGGTCGACTGTGTAGGCATCGCCGTCGAGTTCGTCGGCGAGGGCTTCAATCGCCTCGGTCGTTCGAGCTGCCAACGCAACTCGAGCACCGGCGGCAGCAAAACCTCGGGCGGCTCCTTCTCCTATACCTTTCGATGCTCCCGTTACCAGAACTCGCTTCCCTCGTAGGTCCATCGTTATTC
>JBPCTU010000079.1:0-7909 GCA_051011515.1 Acidimicrobiales bacterium | reverse complement strand
GTTGTATCTTCTCTACCTGCCTTCCCCCCTTTTTCGGCCAGCGGGAACTGTCCCAGGGGGTGCGCTTCACGTGGGCAGGAAAACCAGTCACGCCGAGCCCGAGGGCTTGGCGTGACCACAAATCTTGCGCTCAGCTCCACTGAGGGAGCTAGCTCAGTTCAGTCGCCTCAGATGCGGGAGCGGCGAGTGACTGCGCTGCCTACCAGCAGGGCACCACCAGCGATGAAAGCGATACCGATGACGGCCAGCCAGGCTGACTCTACGCCGGTCTCGGCAAGTTCCTCTTCGCCCTGTTCTTCCTGAACACCGAGGACCTCGGTCGTGGGCTCAGGTGTTGGCTCGGGCGGAGCGGGTGTTGGCTCCGGCGGCACCGGTGTTGGCTCCGGCGGTACAGGTGTCGGCTCCGGCGTCGGCTCCGGTGTTGGCTCCGGCTCTGGCGCCAGGTCGCACTTCAAAGCCTCGACCCATAGAAGGCCGGCAGGAGCGTCGAGCCCTTGACCAACCACCACGTCGAAGTAAGCCGCCTGCGATCCGTCATCGAACGTACCGATGATTACGTCTCGCGTTGACGGCGCGTAGAGCGTCGCCACCGGAGGGTCGACTATGACGTCGGTGCAGTTGACGACCTCAGGGACGTCCTGCGCCGAAGCACTGGACACGATGAACAACGAGCCAATCAGCCCGGCCACCAGCCCTAGAAGTACAAGAACTCTTGTTGAACGCATCTGTTTTTCTCCCACGGGGGGTTGTCATATCTGGAACTCGTGCGCCAAAAATCTACCACGACGGCTTCAAAATCAATCAATTCGACTTCACGAAAGACAGGTCGAACGCCTCGGTAGAACGGAGGAATTACCCAGCGAAGGGCGCCTCAACCCAGCACAGCCAAGAGCTGGCGAGATTGGCAGAGCAACGTGCCATCCGGTGCCCACAAGACGACATCCCAGTCGAGGTATCCGCGGGCGACCAGGCTCGTACGGGACAACATGACCACCAGGTCGGTCTCGGTCTGGGCTGGATCGGACCGGAAATGGGTTGTGTGATCCAAAGTCGCCGTCGTGTACTCGCGGTCAAGACGAGTCCACCAACCCATGAGGCCCACATCCCCCATCATCAACAAAGCAGGGGCATCGATGACGCGCGGCTCTGCGAACCCCACCCATCCCGCCCGCTCCATCGGACCGTCGAGGCCGGAGAACGCCTCGTGCCCGACGCGGTGCTGGATGACGACGTTGTCCCCATACGGGTACGCAAACTCGGGAATGTAAGTGTCGGTGGCCCGGTCGGGGTTCGGTGGATCCAGAACAGGCATCGGTAATTCATCGAAAACCGGGCTTGGCCGTTCCATCCCAAAGCTGGCCAGCGCGACCGCGATTGTTTTCCCGTCCTGAATCATCCGCGCGGACAGATTCGAGAGGGTTCGCCCAACGCGGAGCACCTCGGTATGGACCTCACAGTGCCCCTTCGTCGGAGCACGCAACAGATGGGCCGTGAACGACAGCGGTATCCGCGACAGGTCATCGAGCGCAGCTCGGAGTGCGACGAAGAGCTGGGCCTCGACAAGACCACCAGGGGCGCGCCCGGAAGCCGACCACGATTCCGGAGTCGAGACCGAGTATCGGCCTCCCTCGAATTCGGACAGAGCGATGGCCTCATCAAAGCTGACTCTCACGGATCTCCCCACCTGGCGCGGACAACAACAACTCACACGAACGGCGATCTCTGCCTGTGTGGTTTACTCGATGTATGGCGGGCGAGTCGCTCGAGGACATGCAGAAGCTGTCGCGCTATCGCGACGTAGAGGCCGTCTTGCGGTCCGAGGCGTTCCGTCCTGCACTCCACTACCGCGACTCCGGTCCCCTGCTCGACGGGTGTGTGCTGACCCTGGGCGGCGAATCACATCGCGAACGGCGTCGACTGCAACGACCACTGTTCGAACGGCGAGCCCTGTCGATATACGAAAACAAGACCCTGAACACGTCTCTCAGGGTGGCGTTCGACCAGGCCAACAGAGAACGGGGCGCAGACGGTTCGCCCCGAATCGACTTGCTCTGGCTGACCCGCATGGCGTTGGTCCCGGTTACTGCCGCGGTGGTCGGACTGGACGGGGTCGACAACGAGGCAACGATTGTCACCCTCGAGGACATCAGCCGGCGACTCGGAGAGGGCGCATCCGTCGAGTGGTCCACGAGAGACCACGCCGAAGTCATGGAAGAAGCGTTCCTGGCTCGTGAGGAGTTGTTGAGCGCCTTCTATGCCCGATCTCTCGAACGTCGGCGGCGGCTGATCAACCGGCTCGAACGAAATGAGATCGAGGCGGATGAGCTTCCGATCGACCTCCTTACATTGGTCCTTCAGGAGTACGGAGAAGACTTCGACGAGGAACTCTGGCTTCGAGAAGCGCTCTTTTTCGTTGTTGCGTCAGCCAATACCACCACCCACTCGACGCCACACGTCTTCAACGAGATCATTACTTGGCGCTCCGAGCACCCCGACAGGGCCCACCTTCTCGAGGATGACACGTTCCTACGCCACGCATGCGAGGAGGCGCTCCGACTCCACGGGCCTGTCCCCGCTCTTCTGCGACGGGCGACCTCGAACACCGAGCTGGGTGATGGTCGGCGCTTCACCGTTGGCGAGGACATCGGGTGTCTACTCCAACCGGCCAATACCGACCCCGCGGTTTTCGGCGCGAACTCTGGCACCTATGACCCCGAACGACCCGAGACCGTCGGCCGCCGCGCAGCTCACGGTCTGAGCTTCGGCGCGGGCGCCCACCTGTGTTCGGGGCGACCGCTCGCGATCGGCCTGCCGCCCTCCAAGAACGATGCCGACCCCGAAGTCATAGGTGTGGTTCCACGCCTGATGCGAGCTCTCCTCGATGCGAATGCGCGTCCGGACCCCGAGGACCCACCTCAGTGGCGGACCGACACCGAAGCGCGCCGGTACAAGACCTTCCCCCTGGTGCTGGACTCCGTATAGACCAGCCGTGTCACCTAGTCATCACCAGGGTGGATGACAACCTTCATCGCCGGACCCGCCGCAAGCGCCGTCTCCATTGCCCTTTGTGCATCGCGAACCTCGAAACGGTGAGTCACGGCCTTTTCGAAAGGAATCGAGGGGTGGTGTTCGGCAAGCATGGCCAGCGTTCGGTCGTATACGCGCGCGTCCTCCCCGGCTACTCCCACCATCGTGAGGTTGCGCCCCAAGAGGTCAGCGGGGTTGAAATCGACGGGCCCTAGATCCACGAACGCTCCGACCTCCACGAGGGTCCCGCCATCGCGCAAGAGGCTCAGGGCTGGATGGAAGCTATCGGGGTGGCCGGTCGCGTCGACAACGACGTCGACACCGTCTTCCACCAACGCGGCCACCTGCTGTTTGATCGCATCGTCGTCGCCATCGGAAAGGAGACATTCGTGAGCCCCGAGGTCGGCCGCTATGTCCAATCGTTCGCCGAAGTGATCGATGGCGATGACCCTGGCGCCCATGAGAGCCGCCCTCGTGGAGTGCACCAAACCAACGGGTCCGACTCCAACGACCGCCACCCAGTCTCGAGTAGTGAACCCGCCTGGGCGTGGCATCGCGTGCACGAGGTCGAGACTGTGCGTCACGGCGAACAGCTCGGTGAGCACCGCCACGTCGTCAGGCAAACCCTCGGGAACGCGGAACGCCGGCGTTCCCGGTTTCAGGTACAGGTAGTCGGCGAATCCGCCGAACAAGTGTGGCGGTTCGTCGCAGCTCATCGAATTGCCGTAGTTCTCGAGCCGCCGGCAGAAGTAGTACGGAAAGCCGTCGAGGCAGAAACGACACTGGCCACAAGCCCGGTTCGGGGCCGGGACCACCCGGTCCCCTAATTGGAGGGCGCTACCGTCAAATGCCTTGGCACCCCCATCGCCCATTTGCACGACCACACCGACGTTCTCGTGTCCTTGGATGATTGGGAAGGGCGTCGAACTCGCGTGGTCGGTGCCGGCGTACTGCTCGGTCTCCCCACGATAGGTGTGTTTGTCGGTGCCGCAGATTCCCGACGCCTTCATCTTCAACAGCACCGCACCCGGTTCCAGTTCGTCAGGAACCGGGAACCTCTCGATCCGGAGATCGAGAGGCGCAACGAGGGAAGCTGCCAGCGCTTGTTCAGCCATTGGAGCTCTCGCACATGATCAGTCCACGCCGTCCACAAAATAGGCATTGGCGTTGACCGCACCCTGTCGAACGGCCCGCGCCTCGGAGTACAACTCACCGTCATACCAAGCGCGTGCCGCAGCCATCGACTCGAACCTCACCACGACGGTGCGTCCGAGTGGCGGATCACCTTCGAGGTGATCGACCTCTCCGCCGCGTACGAGAAACTCGCCCCCACCGGCCTTGACGGCTGGCGTGGACTTCTCCCGGTACTTCGCATACTGGTCGGGATCGAGCACCTCCGCTTGGTAGATCAGATACGCGGCCACGGGCGCCTCCTCCATACGGTTGGATCGAGTTACAGAATCGTACGCGTTGGCAGCGGTCACGTTCGGGGGAATGACCAACTCAGTCCTGACCGGCAACAAAATCGTCGAGTAGCTTCAATCCCCACGACGTTGGCCGTCTTGGCGGCCCTGTCCCGGAGTCGCGAGCATGGACTTCGGAATCCGCGATGGCCGCCTCCGATGGCCAAGGGCTGAGTGACCGCGTGACAACATCCTGGGCACCTCCGCCCGAGCAGATCTCGGCCTTCCGGCGTGAAGGCTGGACCAAGCTGCCGAGGCTGCTGGACGACCAGCACCTGGCGCGCCTTGGCGAGATCTATGCCACGGAGGAGGAAACCGGCACCAGCACCTTGATGGGCCAGGTCGGCGACGACGATGGCTTCGCCTACCAGGCGCATCCGGACATGGACAAGATGTGGACCAACCGCATCGATCTTCGGCTCCGGTGGCCCGAACTCCAACCCATCGTGGCCCTCTACGCGGGTGTCGCCGAAGAGCTGATCGGCTGCGACGAGGTCATCGTGTTCTGGGACAAGACATTCACCAAACCACCAGAGAAGGCCGGCACTAGGCAGTCGGTTTGGCACCAGGATTACCCGTACAACCCCATCGACCGACGCGGGTTTGTGTCGGTGTGGTTGGCGGTCCACGACGTCACCGCTGAAATGGGAGCCATGAGGTTCGTCCCCGGATCCCACCGGCTCGGGCCCTTGGGACGTTTTGATCTCGTCGGGCGAGAACACGAGTGGGATGAGGTTCTTCGGCCCGAAGATCGAGAGCTGGTCTCCGCCCCGATCACCCAGCCTCTCGAGGCAGGCGAGGCAACGGTGCACGACGGTCTGACGCTTCACGGCGCCGGCGAGAACGTCAGTGATCAGCCACGATGGGGCTGGACGATGATCTTCATCCCGGCCGAGACTCGTTGGACGGGGGGACCTCACCCCCACGCCGACAACAACATCCCCGGGATGACGCTCGGCGACACGTGGAATCATCGCCGCTTCCAAGTCCAACGGCATCAGAAGTAGCGCCAGATCGACGGGGCGCGAAGAACCCAACCGACCGAGACAGGGAGAGTGTGACGGTGATGGAATCGACCACTAGGACCAAGAACCTGGCGACGTTGCGCGACTACTTCAGCAAGATCGCCACCGGCGACGTCGACCTCCTCGCTACCTTCTGGCACGACGACCTCGTTTTCGAAGCGCCTTTCTCCTTCACCGGCACGCCCTCACGAACCAGCGGTAAGCAGGCGGTCTACGAACGGCTGTCGACCTCTTATGGTCTCGTGACCATGGCGTTCGAGATCACGGTTGTACACGAACTGGTCGATCCCGATGCCTTCATGGTCGAGTACACGAGCACCGGCCGGATGCTGCACGACAACTCGAGCTACGAGAACGTGTACATCACACTGGTGCAGTTCACAGCTGGCAAGATCTCACTGTTCCGAGAGTTCTACGACTCCCGGCGTTGCGCCGCAGCCTTCGCTCCGCTCTTGAGCGCCGACCATTGAACAGCTGCAGCGAGTGACGCAACCGGCAAACGTGGGTTCTGACGAGCGAACCAGTGGCGAGGTGCGGTGGCCTGTCCTGGTCGTAACCGGGCTGGCAATCTTCACGTTCGGGGTCGACACCGGGCTGGTGTCGGTTTCGCTCGCCGACATCGAGGAGAGCTTCCCCGACGCTTCGAGAGCAACGATTTCGTGGGTCAGCACGGGTTATGCCGTCGCGAGCGTTGCCTTGCTCCTCATCGCCGGCCGGCTTGGGGATCGGTACGGACGCCGCCTGGTGTTCGAAGCGGGACTTTGGGCGATCGGAATCGGAGCGGTGATCGCCGCTATCGCGCCTGAGGTCCTCATTCTGATAGCCGGCAGGATTCTGGGAGGCGCAGGCGGCGCACTTTGTTTGGCCACCGGCCTTGCGATCTCGCTTCGAGAGGCGCCCGCCAACCGGAAGGCAATGGCCGTCGGATTCTGGGGTTTCATGGGCTCGGTCGGATTCGTCCTGGGACCAACCGGCGGTGGTCTGGTCATCGAAGCGCTCAGTTGGCGGTGGGCGTTCCTCTTCATGGCACCGCTCGCCTTTGTAGGAGCGGTGGCTGCCCGGCGAGTCCTTCCCGAGTCCTCCGACCCCGAGACAGCTGGCCCAATAAACATCGTCGAGATCCCGACTGCGACGATCGGCGTAGGAGCTCTTGCCCTCGGCCTGTCTCAGAGCGGCAGGTGGGGCTTGGACGACCCCCGCGTGATCGCGCTGGTGGTGCTTGGCTTGACCTTGTTGACCGTCCTCGTTGCGAGATCGGGCCGGCCCGGCTCACTCGTTGACAGACGCCTCTGGCGATTCCGGCCCTACGTGATCGCCACAGCCGGTGCTTCGATTCAGCAGTTCGGGTTCCTGCCCTGGTTTGTGACCACAGGGTTCGTCCTCCGAGAGGTATGGGGTTGGAGTGCCCTCCAAACAGGGTGGGCCCTGAGCCTCGGCATGCTAGTGGCCGCACCAGTCAACGTGATCGGCGGGCGCGTCGCCGACCGGGTCGGGTATGTGAGAGTGACCAACGCCGGAGCCGTCTTGGCCGGTTGCGGCGCATTGTTCTGGGTTGTCACGATGGACGCTGAGCCCGATTTCTGGGGGGTCTACGTACCCGGACTTGCCCTGTTCATGCTCGGGGCGGGCGTAGCAGGCCTGCTGCCAACCGGTGCCGCGTTGCAGGACATTCCCCGCAGCCTCTTGGGCGTGGCGAACGCAACACACTCCACATTGCGTCGACTGGCTGCCTCCATGGGCCTGGCCATCATGGCCGCACTGCTCGGCGAAGAGGTCGGCGATGCCCTCTTGCCAGGAGTCAAGTCGGTCTACACGATGGTCGCTGTCGCTCACTTCGCGTTGATTCCGTTCATGTGGGCCTACGGCCGAGCAACCAGGAATCGCGACAGCGCTGTCATCGCGCATACTGGTGATACCCGATGACTACGAACGACCCCAACGACCGCCTCGATGCGGCGGACGACATCCACAATCGCGTTCGCGCCGGCCTGGCTCGCGAAGACCAGCGATACACAACCAGCCGCCGCCAACTGGTTGCGCTACTCGTGCGAGCCGAGCGGCCAGTGACGCTGCCGGAACTGCTCGACATGGATCCGGAGCTTCCGCAAAGCTCCGCCTACCGCAACCTCGAGGTGCTCGAGCGTACGGGGCTCGTCCGCAGAATCTCCGCCGGCGCCGACCACGCCCACTACGAGCTGGCTGAGCCTCTCGTGGGCCATCACCATCACCTGATCTGTCTGGGGTGTGGCAAGGTGCTCGACATTCGGTTGGACGATGCTTTCGAAGCGTCGATCGACAAGGAACTCGAGCGCGTCGGACGGCTCGCCGACTTCACACCCAGCCATCACAATGTCGATCTCTACGGCAACTGTTCGGACTGCCAAGGGTGAACCC
>JBPCTU010000078.1:0-9898 GCA_051011515.1 Acidimicrobiales bacterium | reverse complement strand
GCCCACAGCAGCGGCAGGTGACTGTGGGAGCCGCCGCCGTCGGTGACTGCCGCGGCCAATGATCCAGGCGTATACGCGATCTCATGCACCGCAAGCGTGCCAACGCCGGCAAGGAGCAGTGAGTCGAATCGCGAATGCCTCACACCACCATCGTAGAGCCGCGACCCTGGTGTGGCCCCATCGCGCCTCTCAACCACCCGTAGCCACTCGTTGCTCACGTGCCCCTCAACGCGCCATGTCCACCCCCCATTCCCGGCTCCGCCGACAGCGCCACGCCTGCGGACCAAAACAGGAGCGAGGGACGAGCGACGGCGACGCGCCTCCGGCGCAGCCGCAGGCCCACAAGCGTGGGACTGCGGAACAACACAGCGACGAGGGACGAGGAGCGGAACAGCGCCTCCGGCGCAGCCGGGCAACGCTCCGGGTTGCTTGAGCAGCCAGAGGCCCGAAGGGCCGAAGCTGCGATTGCGGAACAAAAGAGCCACAACCCAAGTGCTGGACCTGAGGTCACGCACTTGGGTTGCCGTGGGCCGGGGAGGATTTGAACCTCCGAAGGCTAACGCCGACGGGTTTACAGCCCGTTCCCTTTGGCCACTCGGGCACCGACCCTGGTGCGGGCAGGCTAGCCGCAACGCCGTGCTTTCCCCACTCGATATGCTCGCAGCCACCGCCCCACGGAGGTCGTCAAATGCCCACATTCGACATCACATCTGAGGTCGACATGCAAGAGGTCCGCAATGCGGTCGACCAAGCGTCGCGAGAGGTAAGCCAGCGATACGACTTCAAGGGAACCAACAGCACCATCGAACTTTCGGACGACGCGATCGACATGTCAACGTCAAGTGAGGACCGACTCAATGCGTTGAAGGTTGTGCTCGAGGAAAAGCTCGTCAAGAGGAAGGTCTCACTCAAGGTGCTGGACTACGGCAAACTCGAGGACGCATCGGGCGGCACGGTCCGCCAGACCGCTTCGCTGACTGCCGGTATCAACTCCGACAAGGCCCGCGACATAAACAAATTCATCAAGGGGCTCGGCACGAAGGGCATCCAATCCCAGACTCAGGGTGAACAGGTTCGCGTGTCGGGCAAGAAGCGCGACCAGCTCCAGGCAGTGATTGCCGCGATGAAAGAACACGACTTCGACATCCCGTTGCAGTACGGCAACTTCCGCGACTGATGGATCCAGAACGCTCCCAGCGAGTTGGCCGTACCTAGATGCCCAGTTGGAGCTGGCACACAACCGAGCTCGACCCCGGGCAGGTAATCCTGGTCGATATCGATGGCGTGATCTCGAACGCCTGGCATCGCCAGCACTACCTCAGTGGGAGTTCCAGAGATTGGAAGGGATTCTTCGGGGCTGCACGCGAAGACGAACCGATCCTCCCGGGTATCACTTTGTTGGACCTGTTGGGTGATACAGCTGTGGTTGCGTTGCTGACGGCGAGACCCGACTCGATCCTCGACGACACTGTCGATTGGCTCAGCGAATACGACGTTCGGTGGGATCTGCTGATCATGCGTGGACGCGCTGATCACGGACCAGCGCCGGAAATGAAACGCCTGGCAGTTCAGGAACTAAGGGATGCCGGGTATGACCCCGTGCTTGCGATCGACGACCACCAAGAGAACATCACCATGTACAGCGAAGAAGACATCGCTGCCATCTACGTGCACTCCGGGTACTACGAGTAGCAGCTCGGTGTACGGCTAGTCCTCGTCGGAGTCGACTGCTCCGGCTTGTATCAGCTCTACCACCGACGAGTCCGCAAGCGTGGTGGTGTCGCCCAGGTCGCGGCCTTCGGCCACGTCGCGCAGTAGCCGTCGCATGATCTTTCCCGAACGGGTCTTGGGCAGGTCGGGCACGATGAACACGGCGCGCGGCCTCGCGATCGGCCCGAGCTTGGTGGCAACGTGGGCTCGGATCTCTTCACGTAGTTCATCGGATGCTTCGTTGCCGCCCCTGAGAATGACGTAGCCGATGATGGCCTGGCCGGTCGTATCGTCCGATCCGCCGACGACGGCGGCTTCGGCGACCGTGGGGTGGTCCACGAGCGCCGACTCCACTTCGGCGGTGGAGATCCGGTGACCAGAGACGTTCATTACATCGTCGACGCGGCCGAGCAGCCACAGATAGCCGTCTTCGTCCAGCTTTGCCCCATCGCCTGCGAAGTATCTGCCTGGATGGGTGCTCCAGTAGGTCTCGATGTACCGATCCGGATCTCCCCAGATTCCTCTGAGCATCGAAGGCCACGGGTGAGTGATGGTCAGATAACCCCCACCCTGTGTCACGACCTCACCATGGTCGTCGACGAGCTCGGCGAAGACACCGGGGATCGCATGGCATCCCGAGCCCGGTTTCGTCGTGGTGATTCCGGGCAACGGAGTGATCATGTGGCCGCCAGTCTCGGTTTGCCACCAGGTGTCGACGATTGGGCAACGCTCCCCGCCGATGTGTTCGTGGTACCACATCCAGGCCTCGGGGTTGATCGGTTCACCAACGGTGCCGAGCAACCGCAAGCTCGACAGATCGTGCGATGCGGGCTCGCTGGCACCCCACTTCATGAAGGTCCGGATCGCGGTCGGTGCGGTGTACAGCTGGGTGACCCCGTATCGCTCGATGATGTCCCACAGGCGATCCTTGGGCCACCCGGCTCTGTCGCCCTGACGGTGCTCGGGCAGCGGTGTGTCGGGCGTGCCCTCGTACATGACCGAGGTACAACCGTTGGCAAGCGGGCCATACACGATGTAGCTGTGCCCGGTGACCCAACCGATATCGGCGGCGCACCAGTAGACGTCCTCGGCGGGATGGACGTCGAACACGAACTTGTGAGTCCAAGCGACCTGGGTGAGGTAACCGCCGGTGGTATGCATGATGCCCTTGGGTTTCGCGGTCGTGCCCGATGTGTAGAGGAGATACAAGAGCTGTTCGGCATCCATGGGTTCGGGCGGACATTCGGGTGCGGCATCAGCCATCAGCTCATGCCACCAGTGATCGCGGCCGGGCACCATCTTTACGTCGGTGTTGCACCGGTTGACCACCACTACGTTCTCGACCGATTCCGCCCCAGTGTCGAGAGCGTTGTCGACGTTGACCTTCAGCGCTGAGGGTTCGCCGCGCCGATACCCGGCATCTGCGGTGATGAGCACGCGGGCGTCGGCATCGTCACAACGATCGACGATCGCGTCGGGGCTGAAACCGCCGAAGATCACCGAATGGGCCACTCCGATTCGGGCGCACGCCAACATCGCCACAGGTAGTTCTGGAATCATCGGCATGTAGATGGCGACACGATCGCCCGTTTGGAGACCTAGCCCCTTGAGAACATTCGCGAACCTACAGACGTCGTTCAGAAGCATCTCGTAAGAGATCGTTCGGGTGTCGCCTGGCTCGCCCTCCCAGTGGAACGCGATCTTTTCGCCACGACCGGCTTCGACGTGGCGGTCGAGACAGTTGTAGGCCATGTTCAACTGTCCGCCGATGAACCACTTGGCGTATGGCAACTCCCATTCGAGGGTTGTGTGGAAGTCGGTCGACCAACTCAAGAGGTCGCGTGCCTGCTGGGCCCAGAATGCTTCGTAGTCGGCGGCTGCTTCGTCGTAGATGGCCCCATCTGTGAGTAGCGCCGCCGCCACGAAGTCGGTGGGTGGCGGGAACGTTCGATCCTCGACGTAGAACTCCTCGATTGCCTTGTCGGACACGGGGCCTCCTCTTTTCGGTCGACGCGTTTTCCGCCACCACCCATTGAGCTACCGAGTTCAGACAATACCGGCGTCGGGGAATTCGGGCACGGCTGCAGCGAGCGTGGGTGCCAAGGGCCCAGCGCGTTCAGCCAGACTCTCAGACTGGTGACTCCCATTCGATCACCGAGAACCCGCCCAAGCCTCGCGGGTCCACGAGCGCAGCGGCCTCGCCGATCCGACTCCTCATCTCCATTGCCCGAAGATCTGGTCGCGCGGCGTGGCGTTGCCAGTAATCACGTCCGGCATCGACGAGATCGTCGACGCCCAACTCCTGCAGCCACTGGGCCTGCGTGATCACCCGTGACGGCCGGCGAATGTTCTCGAGACCGGCCAGATCGACATCTGCGGTGATGTCCTGGGTTCCAGGGTCGTCCAGCACACCTTTGGCCTCGCCGTGATCTCGGTAGGTGCGCAGCCACGTGCGATCCGGGTCGGTCGGATACGCCGGCACGGCGTAATCGACAACAACGATCTTGCCGACAGAGAGGGCCTCAGAGGCTTCGGCTACGAACATGCGAGCAGCCTGTTGAACCGGGATGCGCACCGACGTCACGGGATTATGTGTGACCCAGGTCGGTGCCGCAACTGGGCTCAATACTTCCACGAGCCGGTCGCCATCGACCCCAACCCTCACGTCGCTCCAGCCCTCTACCGGTTCGAACGACGCTATGTCGAACGGCAGGTTGTCCAGTAGTTCATTGGCGAAGATCACTCCGGTTTCGATGTCTTCGGGGAGCGACGCAGTCGACCGGATCCCGTCGGGGTGAAGCTCGCGCTGGCTTTGGCTCACCTCGACCGCGACGTACTCGAGCGCCGGTAGACACCGGGGTTGTGCGGCAATGATCGACCGAGCAAGAGTGCCAGGCCCGGCGCCAACGTCAACGAAGGTGATGTGTTCCGGTTCACCCAGTCCAACCCAGCACCGGTCCAGGGCAACCGCAACCAGTTGCCCGAACAACGGGCCGATCTCTGGGCTGGTGATGAAGTCGCGTCTTCGGCCCGCTCCGCCACTTGCGTAGAAGCCATCGGTGGGGTCGTACAAACACAACTCCATGTACCGGCTGAACGGGATCGGGCCGGATGCTTCGATCTCGTGGCGAATGCGCTCTGCCAGGTTCACGCCTGTGCCGAACCCAGGCAACGCGCCGCAGCCGAGACGCCTGCTCCGTAGGGAAAGCCGAGGTGCGTCATCGTCGTTTCGATCGCGCCAAGAGCACCGAGGATCATGGGCTCGTTCAGGTCTCCGAGGTGGCCTATGCGAAATGCTCGCCCTTCGAGCTCCCCCATACCCGACCCCAGCGTGACCGAGTAGCGGTCGCGCGCTGCTGCGATGAGGGCGATGGAGTCGAGCTCGCCTGTCCTGACGCACGTAACCGCAGACGCCCGTTCGCCGGGTTCTGAGGCGTTGATCTCCCAGGGGCCACCGCTCCCCCAGGCATCGACACAGGCGTGCACAGCGTTGGCGGTACGGCAGTGCCGAGTGGCCACGGCTTCGGCGCCACCTTCCTCGGCGATCAGCTCAAGCGCGACCTTCAGCGCGTAGATGTGCTGTTCGGGAGGGGTGCCCCCGAACCGCATGTACGCGCGTTCGACGCCCAGTCGCGGCGGCCAGGCCCAGTAGGCCGCTGGGCTGGGACCGGTCATACTCTTTTGGAGTGCGCTTTTGCTAATGGCACAGAAGGCCAGGCCAGGGGGCATCATGAGCCCCTTCTGCGAGGCAGCCAGGACGACGTCGACACCCCAGTCGGCCATGAGCATCGGCTCGGTACCTAATGAGCCGATGCTGTCGACGACGAGGAATGCTGGGTGGTCGGCCGAGTCGAGCGCCGAACGGAAGCCAGGTATGTCGACGACCGTGCCGGTCGAGGTTTCGGTCTGGGCGACACACACGGCCTTGATGGCGCGCTCTCGATCATTGCTGAGAATGTCGAACACGGTCTCCGGATCAGGAGCCCGACGAAAATCGATCGGTGTGACGTCGGTCAAGAACCCCAGGTTCTGGGCCGCTGCGGCCCAGCCGGCCCCAAAGATGCCGCCGGTGGCAAAAAGGGCACGCTCGCCTGGCGCCAGTAAGTTGACAAGGGCTGATTCCCACGCACCGTGTCCGACCGAGGTCAACACGATCACGCGATGCGCGCCGCCGAACAACGCGGGTAGCTCGTCCCAGACTTCCTCGATCAGTGTTGCGAACTCGGGACCGTCGAAGTCCGTGGCAGGACGCCGAAACGCCTCAAGCACTCGATCGGGAATGTTGGTCGGCCCGGGATTCTGTATGAAGTCGCGCCCCACCATGCCGCCAACATACCGTCACGCCCACACCCCACCGAACTGCCAGCGTAAAACGCGCACCCGCGCACACTTCACGCTGGCAGAACAGTCGACAACATCCCGGGACACAGCCACGGAACGCTTCGGCCACGTCCCAGCCACGAGGGACGAGGAGCGGACTTCTGCCGGCAACCCTTCGGGTTGCATGGCGCAGCCGCAGAGCAGCCAGAGGCCCGAAGGGCCGAAGCTGCGATTGCGGGAGATCAGAGCAGGCTGACTTCGGTGAAGTGGGTGACCACCCCGGGGACGACACCGAAGGCGATGGTGCTTATGGCAGTGATCGCGAGGGCGGACACGAGGGCAACCGGAACCCTTACCGGTGCCCTGTCCCCCAGGTACGGCTCCTCTATCCACATCCGTCCGGCGAGCTTGAGGTAGTAGCCGAGGGCGATGACCGCATTGACGGCTGCGATGACCGCGAGCGTGTATCCCCATGCCGTTCCGGGGGTCACAAGGCTGTTGAATACCTGGAACTTCGCAAACCAACCACCGAGCGGCGGGATCCCCGCCAACGACGCCAAGAACACCGTCATCACTACGGCCAGCGTCGGCGCGTACTGGAACAAGCCGTTGTAGCTCTCCAGTTCTCCAGTCCTGGTCTTTCGCGCCACGCTGATGATGACTGCGAACGCTCCAAGGTTCATGGCCGCGTAGATGACGAGGTACGTAACCATGGCGCTGACCGCCTGGTCTGCGGCCTCGGCGCTCTCGCCAGCTACAGCGAGCGGCGCGAGGATAAATCCGGCCTGCGCGACGCCGGAGTAGGCCATGAGGCGGACGATGTTCGTCTGGCGAAGCGCCATGACATTGCCGGCTGTCATCGACGCCGCAGCCAGCAGCCAGATCAGCGGCTGGAAGACATCGTCCCGGCCCAGGAATCCGACGACGATGAGGTTCATGAGCGCTACGAATCCTGCTGCCTTCGACGCAACTGCCAGGAACGCCGCCACGGGTGTCGGCGACCCCTCGTAGGTGTCCGGTGACCAGGTGTGGAACGGGAACGCTGACACCTTGAAAGCGAACCCGACCACCACGAAGATGATGCCGAGCGTGACGACGGCTTCACTCGAACTGCTCTCACTGACGGCTTCGTTGATATCGGTCAGCAACGTGCTTCCGGCCACGCCGAACACCAATGACATGCCGTAGAGCATGATTGCGGACGCAAAAACACCCATCAGGTAGTACTTGAGGCCTGCCTCGTTGCTCTTGAGGTCGCGTTTGCGCCACGTCGCCAGCATGTAGGCGGGTATCGACAGCAGCTCGAGCGCAACGAAGATGCTGATGAGATCCCGAGAAGATGCCATGACGACCATGCCAAGGACCGACGCAACAAGCAGGCCGTAGTACTCGTTCTCCCAGTAGTCACCCTCGGCGATGTAGTTCGTCGACAACAGCACCACGAGGTATGCAGAGAGCAGGAACAGCGCCTTCAGCACTAGTGAGTACCGGTCAACGACATATGCGCCGTTGAACAGAGTGCGTGCCTCGTCGTCGTCTATGGCCAGGGTGACGATTGGGATGAGCGGCAGGAGAAGGCCGAAGCCGGCGAGTGAGGACGTGACCTTTCGCCCCTTCTCGAGCCAGATGATGTCGACGAGCGTGAGGATGGCTCCCACCGCCAGCAATACGAGTTCGGGCGCGACGGCGTGCCAGTCAATGGCGGGTCGCGTGAACTCCAGCTGAGCGAGGACCGGGGACATCATCAGTTACCGGCCGCCACCGTTTCGTCTCGGAGGCCATCGAAACAGGCCTCGCCCTCTTCGGTATCGAGTTCGAGACAGTTCGGGACTTCCTCGCCTTGAACGTCAACTGTGAGCGACTTGACTACAGCGTCGTCGGTCGTGGTGAAGATCGGCCTCGGGTAGAGACCCAGGAAGAGGATGAGGGCGAGCATTGGCGCCCACGCGACCCACTCGTAACCGTTGACGTCGGTGATCTCGGGGTCGTCGACAAACTCTTCCTTGGGGGTCCCCATAGCCGTCTTCTGGTACATCCACAGCAGATAACCGGCAGCCAATACGGTCCCCAATGCAGCCACGACCATGTAGCCACGGAAGGTCGACTCAGGCAGGATGTTCGCCGGGTTGTAGCTGGCCAGGATGGCTGGGAACTCACCCCAGAAGCCTGCGAGGCCGGGTAGGCCGAGCGAGGCCATCGCACAGAACCCGAGAATCCAGCCCATACGCGGGGCACTGACCAGCAGCCCACCGAGTCGGCCCATGTCGAGAGTGTGGTAACGCTCCTTCACGGAACCGGCCAAGAAGAAGAGCATGCCGGTGATGAGGCCGTGAGCGACCATGCCGAAGATTGCGGCGTTGACGCCGAAGTCAGTAAGGGTCGCGATACCCAGCATCACAAAACCCATGTGGGCCACCGACGAGAAAGCGATGAGCCGTTTCATGTCGCTCTGGGCCAGACACCCCAGCGCGCCGTAGATGATGCCGATCACCGCCAAGAGACCGATGAACGGCGCCCAGGCTGCGGCGGCTTCGGGGAGCATCGGAATGGCGATCCGGATGAACCCGTAGGTGCCCAACTTCAACAGGACCGCGGCCAGGATGACCGAACCCACCGTGGGCGCTTGGGTGTGGGCGTCGGGCAGCCATGTATGGAACGGGAACATCGGCACCTTCACGCCGAAGCCGACGAACATCCCGGCGAAGATCCAGAGCTGACTGGTTCGGGCAATGGAAACGGTCGCGCCCTCGGACAAGGCGACCATCGAGAACGTGTTGGCCTCGTCGCCGACGATGGTGCCATCGGCCAGGAAGTACATCGCCAGGAAGCTGACGAGCATCAAAGCGGACCCGAACATCGTGTAGAGGAAGAATTTGAGCGAGGCGTACCGCCGATCCTCGCCACCCCACACCGCGATCAAGAAGAACATCGGGAGAAGGACGACTTCGAAGAAGACGAAGAACAGGATCAGATCCTGGGCCACGAAGGTGCCGATCATGCCGGTCTGAAGGATCAGGATGAGCGACATGAACGCTTTGGGGTTACCAGGCGCGGGAATGTGGTCGAGCGAATAGATGATGCAGAGCGGCACCACCAGGGCCGTCAACGCAATGAGCGGAAGCGACATCCCGTCGACGCCGAGGATGTAGCGCGAGTTGATAACCGTTATCCACTTCTCGTCCACGCCGTACTGCAACTGGCTCGAGTTGTCGTAGTCGAAGTCGAACAGCATGAAGACGGTCAGTCCCAGCACCCCGAGAGACGCCAACAGTGCGACCAACTTGATCGCCATCTCCTCGCTCTTGGGCATGAGCATGACGACGGCCGCACCCACCAGAGGCAGGAACGTCAGCACGCTCAGGAGCCAGTTGTTGTCGAAGTTCATGATGTGATCTGACTCCTACACGAAGACGATGAAGAGGCCGGCGATAATGGTCGCGGCGGCGAACATGATGGCGGCGTATTGCTGGACCTTGCCGCGTTGGATGGCACTTCGGGTCGCCTCGCCGAGTTCCTCGGAGGCTTGGCCCGACAGGTTGACTGCACCATCAATGACCTTCTGGTCGATCTCGTTGTAGACGAACTGCCCGGCCTGGACGGTGCGGATGCCCGCCTGGTCGACGGTCGCGTCGATGACGTTCTGGTTGAACCAGTACACGCCGTCGGCGACGGGGCCCTTCGTCCCGTCGACGATGACGTCGGTGTAGAGCCAGTCGAGGTAGTACTTCTGTTTCAGCAGCGTGTAACCCGCGTGCGCGCCGGCGTTGCGCGTGGTCAACCCGTGCGCGACCTCGGTTGCCGCCGGACTCTGGTCCTTCACCTTGACGAAGTAATAGAAGTAGGCCGCAGTGGGTTCGACGTAGTGGAA
>JBPCTU010000077.1:0-3067 GCA_051011515.1 Acidimicrobiales bacterium | reverse complement strand
CCTCGAGTGGGCTCAGGAGTTGACCCAACGTGTCGAGGGCGACCCACGACTCGCGTTGGTCGCCCCGACCACGTTCGCCCTCGTGTGTTTCCGTCACGTGAACGGCAACGAGGCGACCCAGGCTCTTGCCGCTGCCGTGAACTCCAGCGGGTCCGCCTACGTGACACCGTCGACGATCAACGGCGTGGATTTCATCCGGGTGTCAATCGGATCGACGTGGACCACTCGTCGCCACGTCCAGGCTCTATGGGAGCTGATCGATGAAACGGCCGAATCGGTCGACTGAGTCGATTCCACCGAATCGTTTCCGACCAGGGCGGGGTTTATCCCTCGGACTTTGGTGACCTCTTCGGCCGAAGGAAGAACACCAGAGCCCCGACCCCGACTACCCCGACGACCAGAATGATCCAGCCCCCCGCTCCGCCGCCTCCGTCGTCGAGGTCGGCGCAGGTGTCGGAGTTGGGAGAAGCGTCAGGATCGAGGGTGAACTCGAACCCGCCGTCATTCTCATCACCATCGGCCGAAGTAACCAGGTAACGAACGATGTGTTGCCCCGGCTCGAGATCCTCGAGAACCTCGGTTGAAATGGTCAGCAGGTCCTCAGAGAAAACGACGGGCCCAACGCGCACCTCGGTTTGTCCGCCGTCGGCGAGCAGGTCGAGGCGCGCCACTTCGTCGTCGATCAGCGGTGAAGCGAACTCCAGCTCCAAGGTGGTGACCTCGTTCAGGACATCGCCTGGTCCCGGGCACGCCGACACCAAGGTCGAATGTGCACCAGCCGGAGCCGCCAGCATCACCAAAGAGCCGACGATCAGAGCTGCAAGGGCGCACCGCATTCCATGGAGTCAACCAGCTAGACGACCCGACCACACCGCGAAGGACTCAGGTTTGTGAAGCCGGCGGCGTCACCGCTGGAGGACCCAACTTCCTAGCGTCGACCAACGAAAGGAGGTTGCTGGCGGCGTGGGAAAATGTAGTTCTGACTACAAACTCGTTTTGGGCTCGTTCAGAAACCCGGTCTACCGTTTCTGAGTACTCCGGGCCCGGAGAACCAAAGAGCACGCGAGTAGAGCAAGAGGCAAGCGGACGACAGCGCTGCGGGGCTGCAGCAGAGATGCCGGCCCCGCAGTAGCGCGTCGGGGCGCAGTGGCTAGCCCGACTCTTCGGACGCTGCGTGGCCCAAACGATGGTTCGTCACGATCGGACCGGCGATCCAGTTACACATCTGCGGGTCACACTCGCGGATCTCGCCTTCGACCCAACTGCCGTCACGCCTAAAGACTCCCTGCGATTCGCCGTCGGTGACCAAGACGTTTCCATCGTCGTGTTGTTCATACAGAGCGCCGGTGAACGGGTGATACAGACCTCTTGCCATCGCTCAGCCCTCCACCCACTCGCCCAGCTTCTCGTGCAGCCAGCGGACCTTCGACTCCTGATAGTTGGCCAGGGTCACCCCGGGTTTGTAAGTGGTCTCGAGCCCCAGTTGCACCTTCGGCATGTTGAACATGTCCTGGTCGAACACCTTGCCCAACGTGTCCAGCTCGGGAGCGTCGGACCAACCCTCGTGCTCCTCGAGCCAATGGATGGGTGCTGGTGGCGGCTTCTCATCGCCCTCATACGGCGCCAAGAAGATGCATTCCATGATGCAGCTCCTGTGGTCGTCGCCGTTGGGACGGAACCGGTAAACGATGCGGTTGAATGCGCCCCACGGATGGAAGTTCGGGAACAACGTGTAGTCGATGGCATCCATCATCTCGGCGTCTGACATCGAGTCGACCCAGTCGCCAGCGAACTCGCGCCACCGCTCGCGCGCCAGCGCTGCGGCGTGGGCCCGCATGGTCGTGCCTTCGGGGACGTGGAGGGGCATCTCCATGTCATGGCGCAGATCCAGCATCGTTGCCAATCGCTGGTCTTCGCTGACCTCGTAGTCGAGCAGTGGGCTCGGTGTCCCGCCTGGGGAGATGACCCTGGCGTGGTTGTCCCAAACGTCGACCTGGCTGTTGGTGTCGCCGAGGTAGCCCATGATCTGGGGGTGAGTTGCGTTCACGTGGTACGCCTCGCAGAACGCCTCCTGGGCGATCTTCCAGTTGCACTGGATGACCTTGGCCACATGAGCCTGCTTGAAACGGCGCTCGAGATCCCAGACCTCGAAGTGCTCGGCGAGTTCACCGATGAAGTCCTCGAGGGGTTCGCAGTTCGGGTCGGGGTTGATGAAGACGAACCCCGCCCAGACGCCGGTACGGCATTCGGGCAAGTGGAATGCTTCAGATTCGACATGAGGGAAGTCCCACCGAGCGGGTACGTCCTTGAGCTCGCCATCGAGTTCCCAAGCGAAACCGTGGAAGGGACAACGAATCTCGGAGCAGCGACCGTCGTAGTCCTTCAAGCGCCGACCACGATGTAGACATGCGTTCGGGTAGGCGCTTATGCCGCCGTCGGGAGTTCGCATGACGATGAACGACATCCCACAGATCTCGTAGATGTAGTAGTCGCCGGGTTCGGGGATCTCGTCGGTCCGGCAGGCGTACTGCCACACCCGACTCCAGAGGTTCTCCTTCTCCTTCAGGTGCCACTCGCGCGTGGTGTAACGCTCGTGACTGATGTCGTCGCTCCCCATGTACTTGGGCGAGTCCAGCCACAACACGTCGGGTACATCGTGGGTGTCCTGTTCGAGCAGCTCTCTGTAGCTGATTCCCGGGGATCGAGCCGCTCCGGGCTCCTCAGTTACCGACATGTCTGTCTCCTTGCCCAACCGATGTGGCTGCAAACAAATTAACCGGTCGATCAATTACCAACAACAACCTGTTGGGTCCAAGTCAGAAAGGCGACCCGGCTGGCCTCAACTGCTCGCTCAACAGTCGATACCACCCGGAGAGGGACCACTCGCGAGAGGTGGGGCCGGACGTCAGTCCGACCCCACATGTCCCCTCTGTCGCCCGACCGATTGTCCGCTGAACAACGACCGGACTTCGGCCGAAGCCCTCGCGCTGTGGCGTCAACTCACCGACGAGTTCATCGCCGACCACGGCGAGTAGCGGCAAAGGCTCTGGCGAAGAGCCACCCAACG
>JBPCTU010000076.1:0-5162 GCA_051011515.1 Acidimicrobiales bacterium | reverse complement strand
GCGCTCAGGACCAAGGTCACCATCGGCTTCGCGGTGTTGCCGGACAGTCAGTTCGTTGTGTCGAAGGTCGTAGTGCCAACAAGGACGTGAGCGATATCCAGGGTGTCGTCGCGGAGCCACCACCCTCACGGTGATAGAAGGGACCTGGATCACTGTGTGGCCGTGCGATAGACCTGTTGTCGATGGCAAGTGAACACATCGTGTTGTTCAGCGCCGACACCATCGCCGAGAAGGTGAAGGGGTTGGCGGAGCGTATCGATCGCGATCACGGTGATGACGGCGTCGTCGTGATCGTGGTCATGAAGGGCGCCGCGATCTTCGCCGCCGATCTCGTCCGGGCGATGGACACCGAAACCGAGCTTGCCTATCTGACAGCTTCTTCATATGTCGACGGCTTCACTCCCGGGGAGTCGCTGAGCCTGCGGGGCGACCTCGACGTCGACGTGGACGGACGCGACGTGTTGATCGTGGACGACATCATCGACACCGGCCGTACGCTCAACGAACTGTCGGCTCTGGTCGGTGCCCATGGACCCCGCCGTGTCGCGACCGTGGCATTGGTGAGCAAGACCAGCCGCCGATCACCTGACTCAGAACCGGACTACCACGGCATTGAAATCGGTGACGAGTTCATCTACGGCTACGGACTCGACTGGGACGAACGGTACCGAGATCTCCCCTTCATCGCGCTCGCCAACCCCTGACTAGCCGTCGAGAGAGGCAGCCAAGGACCGATAGGGCTTTGGACTATCGTCACCGCGGGTCGCCGAACGGCCTGGAGTTCCCCTTGGTGGTTCGATTCAACGTCCTCGGAAGTGTCACCGTCACCGTCGACGACACAACAGTCGACCTCGGAACGCCGAAGGAGCGGCAGCTACTGGCTGTGCTGTTGGTCGATGCCAACACGATCGTCTCCCAGGACAGGGTCATCGACGCGCTCTGGCCGGACCGACCACCCGCAAAGCCGCTCTCGAGCCTTCGGGCCTACCTGTCACACTTGAGAAAGGCGCTTTCGTCGGCAGACCTGTCCAGGGACACGATCGTCAATGACGGCGACGGGTATCGGCTCCAGATCGATGCGACCACGATCGATGCATTGCAGTTCGAGCAGCTCTTGGAGCAGGCGCGGCCCCAATCCCGCCCGTTGAAGGGCCGGATCGAGGCGGTTGACAAGGCCTTGAGTCTCGTTCGCGGCGACCCGTACGCAGACATGCCGTACGCCGAGTTCGCGCAGCGGGAGATCGACCGGCTAGACGAGCTGGTGGCTTCGGCCCACGAACTCCGAGCCGAGCTGGCGCTGGAAGCAGGTCAGGCGTCCGTTTGGATTCCAGAACTAACAGCGCTCGTTCGCCGTTATCCCTACCGCGATGGCCTCCGAGCCGCGCAGATGCGCGCCCTGGCCCTGACGGGCCGACACGGGGAGGCTCTCCAGGCCTATTCCGAACACCGGAATCGACTGATCGAGGACATGGGTGTCCAGCCCGGCGGATCGCTGCAGTCGCTCGAGAGAGAACTGCTTGCGCTGGACGCCGAGGCCAGCCCCGCCGATCACCTTGAACCAGCACGCCCGACTCACGACGTAAACAAGGGGCAGTCGTGGCGGATGGTGACAACTCTGGCCGTCCGAGCCACCGGCGACCAGGAGTCGGAGCTCGCAGCGGTGATCGGCCAACACACGGGCCGGCCGCCGACACGAGCCGGCCGATTCCTACGTTGCCACTTCGGCCTCCCTGTTGCTCATGGACGCGACCCCGAACACGCAGTTCGGGCAGCATCTCGCATCGCGAACGAACCGTCACTCACAACCGGCGTTGGATTGGCAACGGGTATGGCCCTCGTGGACTTCGACAACGATGGGGTCGCGGCCAGCGACGCCGTCGAAGTGGCAGAGACACTCGCCGAGCGAGCTGAAGCCGGCGAGGTCTTGGTCGACGATCTGACACGCGACCTGACCTCGCGGCTCGCGTCGTTCGTTAGTGCAGAAGACGGAGTCCACATAGTCCTCGAGGTCGGTGATCATGTGGACCCGATGAGCCCACTCCTGGGTCGAGACGAAGAGCTCGGACTACTCAACCGGCGCCTCGAAGTAGCAGCCGACGGAGAGGGCCAAGTAGTGGCGGTGGGGGGTGACCCGGGCGTTGGAAAGACACGGCTGGTCGATGAGTTGATTCTGCGAGCCGCCGATATCGACGCAACCATCGTTCGCCTGGACTGCTCACCCTTCCATGAGCAGAGTGCGCTCCATCCGCTGCTCCAACACCTCGAGACCAGGCCAAAGCGCGGCAACGAGGAGTTGCGCGACCCACCTCCAGCGCTCAGAGCGGCGCGCCGGTTGCTGCAGCGATGGGTGACCGTTGGAGACGGCGCACTCACTTCGATCTCGGCCGACCCCGACGAACGACGCCGGGCTCTACTCAGAGCCGCAGAGCTCGAGATCGCCACGGCGACGGGCTCGGGACCAGTCGTCTGTGTTGTCGAGGACGTCCAATGGGTCGACGGTTCCACCGACGAGCTGATCAGGTCGCTCGCGGCAGCCGCAGTGGATCGCCGCTTCCTGCTCGTGATGACCCACCGCACGCCCACGACCCACGAGTTGGTAGACGATGCGGGCATCACGGCCATCAAACTCGGACCGCTCCCCCGTGCGGTGACGACAGAAATCGCCCGAACAACAACCGGCGCGGGGGAACTACCGGCCACTGTCCTCGAAGAGATAGCGGCTCGGTCGAACGGCATCCCCCTCTATGCAGAAGAGATCACCCGCGAGGTGGTCGAGCGGGGTCGCCTCGACGGATCAGTACCGGCAACCCTCAGGGACTCGCTCACGGCGCGCCTGGACCGCATCTCTTGGGCCCGCGACATCGTCCAAGCTGCGGCTGTGATCGGAGACGACTTCGATGCAGCGCTGCTGTGCTCTGCGACCGCGAGAGAGGCAACTGAGGCGCTGAGCGACCTCCACCGTCTGTGCGATCACGGGATTCTGGTCCGTCGTGGTTCGACCACCGGCCTGCGGTACTCCTTTAGACACTCACTCGTACGCGACATCGCATACGAGTCGGTGCCACCCACGGGCCGCGCCGACTTGCATCACCGGGTCGCGGCCGCGCTGGAGGCGAGCGCCGCAGGTCGAGTCGATCACGGGCGACTCGCACATCACTGGTCGGCGGCGGGAGACGTCCCGATGGCGGTGCGGGAGTGGCTGACCGCCGCCCGCGACTCACTGGCCCTCTCCGCTGCTTCCGATGCGATAACCCAAGCGGAGCGAGGCCTGGCCGAGGTTGAACACGCACCTGGTGCGGCGTTGGAGTCAGAGGTGAGCGAGCTGCATGTCGTGCTCGGTGCTGCATACACCCAGCGCAACGGGCCGGCTTCGCCAGAGGCCGTCGCGAACTTCACTGCGGTGCTCACCCGGGGCGTAGCCAGCGATCCCGCACAGCGCTTCCGGGCATTGTGGGGCCAGTGTTTTGCCGGATTGACCGGGAAGGCCCCTGCGGAGGTGCTTCCACTCGCGGAGGAGCTACTGGTTCAAGCAGGCGAGTTCGATGACGACGAGATGAGAATCCAGGCCCACCATGCGATGTGGTCCACGCTCTTGATCTCCGGCCGATTCGAGGACGCGCTGGCACACACCGACAGCGCACGTGACCTTTACGTGTCGGGAGACCACCACCATCTCACCTACGAGTACGGCGGCCACGACCCGGGCGCCTGCATGTGGTCCACCCGTGGTTTGGCCCGGTGGATGCTTGGCGAAACGAAAGAGGGCTCAGAGGACGCTCAACAGGCAATCTTGCTGGCCGATCGTTTGGACCATGGTTACTCCCAACTCGAGGCATCGTTCGGAGCATTGACAATCGCGGCGCTCGATGGGGCCGTCGACCAGCTACGGGCCATGACTGAAGGGCTCGATCGGCTCGTCCAGTCGGGATCCGTGCCCGCCATCGCGCGAGGCTACGTCGACGGTTATCTGGCCGTGGCCGACCTGGCGGCGGAAGACGAGGTTGTTCCTGCGCTGGAACAGCTTCGGGCTTCGTCAGCGGATTGGCGAGACCTCTGGGGCTGCTACTGCTTTCCGCTCGACGCGGCCCTGGCGCAGGCGTTGGTCAGCGCCGACGACGCAAAGGCCGGCCTCGAAGAGATCAACGCAATTCTCGACGGGCAGCCGGACCGGGCCCGCTGGTTGGACGTCGAGTTGCATCGGGTCCGGGCCAACGCTCATTCAGCTCTCGGCTCCGCGGACACCGTGATCGCTCACGAGCTCCGCACGGCCACGGAGTTGGCGCAGACCCAGCGAGCAGTCACGTTGGAGTTACGAATGCTCAGCGACCTGATGGAGCTTCGCCCCGAGGTCGTCGAGGGCGACCAAAGGGAGCGCCTGGCACAACTCTCGAGAGCCCTCTCGCCGGCGGCGAGCCCAGCATCGGACTAGGTGGACAACCGTCCATCGATGATCTTGGCTGTTCGATCGGCGTATTCGGTCATACGGGTGTCGTGAGTGACGATGACCGCAGCAACGCCACGCCCCTTCACCTCACGTCGGATCAGCTCCATGACCTGTTCGCCCAGCTGGGTGTCCAGTGCCGACGTTGGCTCGTCGAACAACACCAAGGCGGGATCGTTCATCAGCGCCCGACCAATCGCGACGCGCTGACGCTCTCCCCCCGACAACTGGTCAGGGGTGTTGCCCACTCGGTGGCCAAGACCCAACTCATCCAACAGCTGGTCAGCCCGACGTTTGGCTTCGGCCTTCGGTCCGCCATTCATCTCCGAGACGATGAGCAGATTCTCCCGCGCAGTCAGGAATGGCACGAGGTTCACCGCCTGAAAGACGAACCCGACCTTGGACCCGCGGAACTCAGTGAGCTGTTTCGAATCATATTCAGTGATGTCCTGGCCGGAGACCTGGACAGATCCGCTGGTAGGAGTGAGCAAACCGCCCGAAATCGACAACAGGGTGGTCTTGCCGGAGCCAGACGGCCCGACCAACGCCACGATCTCGTCGTCGTCTACCGATAGCGATGCGTGGTCGACGGCAGCTACCTCCTCACCTCCCGACTTGTAGATCTTCCTGACGTCGTTGAGTTCGAGTGCTGTCACAGCTGCTCCATGTTGCTCAGACTCCCGCGCCGATCGCGCTTGCGGGATCGACCTTGATGACGCGC
>JBPCTU010000075.1:0-4379 GCA_051011515.1 Acidimicrobiales bacterium | reverse complement strand
GTCCACGCCGGCAACTTCGTCCTCGGCGCGAATCCACCCCGACTTGCCGGGCGCCCACCACGCAAACCCGACGGTGCCCACAGCCATCGCGCCGGCCAAGGTCCACAATCCGAGACTCCAGCCGTCGATGACCGCCTGCTGCACATCGGCCACCAGCTGCGCGCCACCCTCGCCCAGACTCTCCGCCACTGGTGCGACCGCGAACGGAGTCTCCTTGACCGCTTCGATCACCTCGTCGGGGTAGGCGAGGTCGTCGATGCCCGATCGATATGCGCTGTTGAACGCGGACCCGGCCATGGCAATGCCGATCGCCGCGCCGAGCTCGCGCAGAACATCGTTCAGCGCGGACGCCACACCCTGTTTCGCCTGGGGCAACGACTCGACGATCGCCTCGGTGGTCGGTGGCCCCGCAAAGCCGTAACCGATACCCATGCCGACAAGAGTGATCAGGTACTCGCGGAGCCCGTCGTCCACATCAATCGTAGTGCCGTAAGCGAAGGCCAACCCCATGATCGTCATGCCGAACGTTCCGACAGCACGTCGACCAAATCGGTTCGCGAGCGGGATCGCGACCGCCGACGCGGGCAGGAGGCCCGCGGCAATCGGAAGCAAGGCGAGGCCGATGTCCAACGGGCCGTAGCCCAAAACGACCGCAAGATAGAACACGACCAGGAAGAAGATGCCGAAAGCACCAACGAACTGAACGAAGACCGACAGCGAACCTGCTCGGAGGCCCGGACGAGAGAACAGTCGCACATCGAGTAGAGGCCGTGGTGTCTTCAGTTCCCAAACGACGAACCCGATCAGTGCCATCACACCAACAACCAGACCCGAGAGGGCCAAGGGTGAGGTCCACCCCTCGACTGGGCCTTCGATGATCCCCAGGACCAAACCGCCTACGGCGGCGACCGACAGCAATCCACCAACGGGGTCCAGGTTCGACTCCTCCGGGTCCGAAGAGTCCGGCACCGCGAACACACAGAAGAGGAGAACGGCCGCCGTTATGAGTGCCATTGCAACAAACAACGACCCCCACCAGAAGTTCTCTATCAGGACCCCGCTGAGGATGATTCCGAGGAACCCGCCGGTGGCGATCGCGGCAGTCCACATGGCTACGCCACGCGAACGTTTCTCTGGCGGCAGGGTCGCGGTGATCGTAGAGAGAGTTGCTGGAAAAACGAAGGCCGCACCTACGCCCGATATTGCTCGAGCGATTATCACCTGATTGGCAGTGTCCAATCCGATCGTGGCCGCGTTGGCCACCATCAAGATCGTCAGACCGATTAGGAGTATCAGCCGCCTGCCATACCGATCCCCTATGGCACCAACGGGCAGGAGGAGCGACGCCAGCACTACTGCATATATGTCGACCATCCACTGGTTCTGCGCCTGTGACGCACCCAGCTCCACCGAGAGCTCTGGCAATGCCACATTCAGCACCGACACGTTCGCGACGACGAGCATCGCGGCAGCGATCGTGCCGGTGAGGATGACTGCGGGAGAGCGCGAGCCCGGAGAGCCGGTGAACATGAGCGCTCGATTTTCGACGCTGTTACTCGGCGGGTCAATTTCGCCCCCTGCTGGGCGAGGAAACACCTGGTCATGCTTCCAGCTCTCTCGACCGAGAATCGATATCCCGCGGTGCGCCGTGCTACACGTGAAGCTTGGCTACCGGCATCGACATCGAAGGCAAGGACATCGACGGCATGGGTATCGAAGCGTTTGACATCGATGCGGCCCGACAGCGACTCACGGCCACTTTCCCATTGGTCAACGATCACCCGGACGTTGCCGGGCTGCTTCGTAATCCTGAGCTCATGGCGCTGATCGGTCCAGCGCTGGCCTACCCGTACCTCGCTCGGCCACCAACGGTCATCGCCGCACCCGAGGCGCGAGGACAGGTGGTGGGAGCACTGGTAGCCCGAGAGCTGGAAGTGGGCCTGGTGTTGGTCCGCAAACAAGATCGCAACCACCCCGGGGCCGACGTCGAAGTCGTCTCCGGCCCGACCTGGCGCGGAGTAGCCGAGACCTTCCAGGCGAGGTCATTCGACCTCGCGGCAACCGACCGAGTACTGATCGTCGACGACTGGATCACGACTGGGAACTCCGTTCGGGCCGTTGCCGAATACGCACGGGGTTGCGGTTCAGAAGTCATAGGCGCCGCCACCATCGTCGACAAGGCGACCCCGGCAACGATCGCGTCACTCGAGGTGCACACGCTCGTGGGCTTCGACGACATCGTGGCGAGGGTCTGACCGCAAGGTCAGGCGGACGGATCCGACACCGTTGGCGACGCGCTCACCGCCACGACGGCGACAATGCGCCGCTTTCACAACAACGGTAGTTTTCGCCCATGAGCGAAGACAGCTACGAAGACCTGACTGAGTGCGGCCTGAGCGAGGATCTGGAGAAACAACTCCTCCAGGTGCAACGTGAATGCACGTTCATGTGGACCAACAAGGCAGGTGAGGCCTTCGGTGTGATCATGTCGTTCCTGCCCAAGGATGGCGCGATCTGGATGACCGCCGCCGAACGGAGAGCCCGGGTCTCGGCAATCCGACGTTTTCCACGGGCGTCGGTGTGTGTCACCAGCTTGGGAACCGACCTCGGCGGCGGGAAAACGGTCACCTACAAGGGCAACTGCATCGTCCATGCATCGCGGGAAGTGAAGGACTGGTTCTACCCCGAGTTCGCGAACCATCTGCGTCCAGACGATGAAGCGGCCGCACGAGCGTTCGAGAGCTTTCTCGATTCGCCGGCTCGTGTGGTCATCGAGTTCCAGCCGGACTACAAGCTCAGCTTCGACAGCTCGATCATGTGGCAACGATCCCCCGAAGCGGCCAAGAAGCAGAACAGCTGATGGCCGGCCGCCTCGAAGGAAAGGTCGCAATCGTCGTTGGCGGCGGAACCGGGTTCGGTTTGGCGACGGTCAGGCGATTCGCCGAGGAAGGCGCCACCCAGGTCATCGCCGGTCGTCGTCTAGAGGTAGTCGAAGCGGTCGCCGCGGAGTACGGCGGCACGGCTGCCCGCTGTGACGTGGTCGACGACGACAGCATCCAGGAACTGGTCGCAACCACGCTCGAACACCATGGCAACCTCGACATAGCCATCAGCTACGCCGGGTATCAGGAGAGCATCCCGTTGCGCGACCTGACACCGGAGGTGATGACCCCAATGATCGATGTTCAATTCAACGGCGCGATTTACTTCCTGCGGCACACGGCGAACGCGATGGCCGACCATGGAGGCGGCTCCATCATCAACATCTCCTCGACGACAGCCCACAGGCCTACCGTCAATCACATCGCGTACGCGTCGGCCAAAGCGGGTATCGAATATGCCACTCAGGTCGCGGCACTCGACTACGGCCCCGATCAGGTAAGGGTCAACTGCATCGCACCCCACCTGATCGAGACCGAGATGACCAAGGACATCTTCGCGATGAAATTGCCGATCGCCGCGATCTTGGCCCAAACGCCCCTGGGCCGTATGGGATCAGTCGACGACATCGCCAATTGTGCCCTCTTTCTCGCGAGCGACGAGTCGGGCTACATCAGCGGCCAAACCATCATCGTCGACGGCGCCAACTCCACCCAGAAACTCCCCACCGCTGCCGAGATGGAAGCGCGGGCGCGAGCCCGGCCAGATCTCCTCGAGTGAGCACGGGGTCAGAAGAACACCAAGATCGGCCCGGAGGATTCGCGCCCGAGATCGAAACAATCATCGAGTCCAACGACGAGATCGAATCGATCCTCAATGACCCGGGCACCGAACTGCCACCCCTACTTCCGGCGCTGGCGCGGGCACTGAACGACCCTGACCTGCTCGTGGACGAGCTCTGGCTCGACCCCGCCAAGATCCTCGATGAGCAGGGCGGTTGGAGTGCCGACCAACAGCAGCGATGCCGGGAGCTGGCCCTGGCCGCGCTGATTCGGCTGCGTGACGACGGGCCAGCCGCGCATCCTGATCCTGCAATCATCGATCGCTTGGTGTGTTGGATCACCGGCACAGATCTGTCCGGGTCCTACCTCGAGATGCTCACCGAGGAGCTGGGGCCCGATGATTCGGACCTCCGCGCACCCGACTGGAGCAAGGACACACTCGCGCCCGAGCGCGAGTTCCGTGTCGCCATCATCGGAGCCGGTATGTCCGGAATCCTCATGGCGCACCGACTCCAACAAGCCGGTGTGGAAGTCGTGATGATCGAGAAGAACCCTGACATAGGAGGAACATGGTTCGAGAACACCTATCCCGGCTGTCGGGTGGATGTGTCCAACCACGTTTACGCCTACTCGTTCATGCAGAAACATGACTGGCCGCAGTTCCATTCCGCACAGGCTGACCTACTGGAATACTTCGACCAATGCGCCGACCTGTTC
>JBPCTU010000074.1:0-10181 GCA_051011515.1 Acidimicrobiales bacterium | reverse complement strand
ACGATCGCCCGCGGCTCGATCCTCACCGAGGCGGCGATCTACGACCCATCGCAGGCAGCACCGGCCACCGATAGGGCGACCGTAGCGATTCCCAACGCTGCGACCATTCCGCCCGTCCAACCGGGCGCTGCACTCCTGATAGTGGTGAATGCCGACCCTTTCAGCGGACTCGAGCCGAGCGTCATCGGCGCCATCGTCACCGAGGTCTCAGAAGAACGGATCGTGGTTTCGGTCGACCTCGTAGACCTGCCTGAAACGGCGGCGGCCCTGAACGATGGTTCGATCACCATTGCCCGGCGGAGTTGACCACACGCCGCTTCGAGTCACCGCCAACCGGTCGCCAGCGCAGTCAGTACAGAAGCCCCGAGCAGCACGCGGTATATGACGAATACCGTGAAGTCGTATCGACGGACAAACGCCAGCAGCCCCCAGACAGCCACCCAACCGGTAATCGCCGAGCCGACAGTGCCCCAGAAGAACGCCCACCGGAAGTCGGCTGGCACACCACTGAAGCCGCCGATGTCGACGAATGCGTACAACCCGGCTGCCGCGATGATGGGAATGCTCATCAAGAACACCAACCTGGCAGCGTCAGAACGATCGAACAGCCGCCAACGGGCGGCGGTGACGGTTACGCCCGAACGCGATACACCGGGCTGAAGAGCACACGCCTGCGCCAACCCGAACACGACTGCGTCACGCACGCCGAATGTCTCGAAGCTGCGATCGCCGCCGAGACGATCGGCGTACAGGAGCAAGAGCCCGAAGACGATCAGCGTCACGCCCGTCAGCCAGATGTCGTCATCGAGAGAATCGCGCAGGTCCGATGCGAGCACGCCCACGATGGCCGCCGGGATCATCGTCGCCACGAGCAACCAGGCGATTCGGCCGTCGGTACTCGACTCCCGGAAAACCACTGTTCTGACGCCGGCGACGGTCAGCCGGACGACGTCTTGCCAGAGGTAGGCGACCGCACCAACAAGGGTGCCCAGATGGACCGCGACGTCGAAGGCGGTTTCGAGGTCCTGATTACCCTCGAAATCGTCCCAGTTTGCGAACCACGGCACGAGCTCGAGGTGCGCACTCGACGAGATGGGGAGAAACTCGGTCAACCCCTGAACTATCCCGAGGATGATGGCATGGAGTGCGTCCATGGTCAGGTCCCGCTGAGACTCACATCGGAGATGGCGATAGCAGGGCAGCTGACCCCGCCAGGTCGATGCTCGACAACGTCACCCAGCGCGACGACGTCGGCCAAGAGCTTCGGAAGCGTCGAAGCGATCGTCGCCTCTCGTATTGGTTCGGCGACCTCGCCGCCTCTAACCGCCATGCCGTCGACGCCTACCGAGAAGTCTCCGCTTACCGGGTTCACGCCCGAATGCAACCCCGTCATGGACTGAACGAGGACGCCATCGGCGACCTCGGAGATCATCTTCGACCACGGGCGGTCGCCGGGCGCCACCGCAACGGCATGCCAGCCCACGGTCGGTGTGGACCTGAGTCCCCGCACTGCCGAAGCGGTCGATGCCAAACCTGCCTTCGACGCAGACGGAGTGTCGTAGAGGAACCCGGCCAGGCGGCCCGAAGTGATCAGGGTCGTCGCGCGGCACGCGAGCCCTTCGCCATCGAACGTGGTGGCACCTAAGGATGTGGGGTCGGTGGGGTCGTCGATCATGTCAAGAGAAGTCGCTGCGATGGACTCACCGACCCGATCGGCGAATGGGGTGCGTCCCTTGAGGGCCCGGTCACCCGACAACATCCCGGCAACCACACCCAGGATGCTCGCCGCTAATCGAGGCTCGAGGACCAGTGTCACCCGCCGGCTATGGGGCTGACTTGCGCCCAGTAGCCGCAGCGCCCGTTCGGAGGCATCGGCAGCCGCCTCGGCCCAGTCCAGGCCATGGAGACCGCGCGCCGTAGCGAATCCGGACCCGGTCTGAGTCTCCGAGCCGTCCCTGGCCAGCGCCAACACCCCGGCGGAGGCCGCCGTCGAGGACTCCGCGGCGGTGATGCCCGTGGTGGAGACCACCGCGGAGGTGGTCATCCGGTCACCGTATGACGCCGACCGGACACCGACAATCCTGGGATCGGACTCCACGACCGCTCGTTCGAGACCCAATGCCAGGGCTACCTTCTCGTCGATTTCGACGCGGCCAAGCGACTCGTCCCACAGATCCAACGACGGCGGCTCGACGTCGTCGGGTGTTGCGAGACGGACATGGTCATCGGGTATCGCGTAGCGGGCGTTCTCACGTGCTGCCGGGAGCAGTTCATCGACGACGTCGGGCTCGAGAGAACCCGCGGAGGCGAAACCCTGGCGCCCACCGGTGATGACTCGAACACCTATCCCGGCGGTGTCGGCGACTGTAAGTGCCTCGATCTCACCGTCGTAGGCCCTCACGGAGGTCGACGCCGACTGGCCCAGCGCAACCTCTACCTGTTCGGCAGCGTTCGCTCCGTCTATGACCTGCTCGGCGATGGAGACCAACCGACGGGTGGTCTCCCCCGGCGTTCTTGTCAACGAACCGTCACTCCCCTGACATAGTGATGTCGGTGACCACGAGCGAGACTCCGCTCGCGTTCATGGGCAGGCGCTCCAGGTCGGCACCAACCTCCACCACGTCTTGCAGCATCCTCTGCAGAGTCGAGGCGATCGTGACCTCACGAATGGGTTCGGCCAACTGCCCGGCCCGTATCCGCAGCCCTTCGGCGCCGGTCGAGAAGTCTCCGCTAACCGGGTTCACTCCGGAATGAAGCCCGGCGACGCCCTGTATGAGCACACCGTCACCTACCGAAGCGATCAGCTCTTCTTGGGTCCGGTCGCCTGGCACCAGGGACAGTGCGTGGGGGCCCACCGCCGGAGTGGAGTTGTAGCTTCTGACCGCGGAGCCCGTCGAGGCGGTGCCGAGGCGTCGCGCTGTGTAGCTGTTCTGAAGGAAGTGATCGAGCATGCCCCCATCGATCAAGACGTTCCGTCGACTGGCAAGCCCCTCGCCATCAGTGTCGGTTGCGGTGAATGCGTCAGGATCGGTCGGGTCATCGATGAGGGTCAGACAAGGGGCCGCAACCGACTCTCCGAGCCGGTCGGCGAACAGTGAACGACCCTTGAGCACCGATTCGGCGCTCAGCGTCGCCCCGATGATGCCCAAGAACTGAGCCGTCACGTAAGGATCCAGGACGACGGTGACCCGTTCTGACGCTGCCTTCGACGCGCCCAACAATCGCGTGGCCCGATCGATGGCGTCGGTGGCTGCGAGCGATACATCGAGTTGCTGTGGGGCCCGGGCTACGGAGTACCCGAAGCCGGTCTGAGTGTCATCACCTTCTGATGCCAACGAGTACGTCGCCACGTAACACCCGCTGTCACGACCCGAGTGCCGGATGCCTGTCGTGCTAGCTACGGCGGCCTCGGCCACCGCGTCGACGTAGTCGGCAGATTCGACGCCGATGATCCGAGCGTCGCCGTCGACGACCGAGCGTTCAAGCTCGAGCGCCATGTCGATCTTGTCGTCGGTGGGGAACGACTCGATCTGTGCGTCGTAGAGATCCAGCTCGGGAACTGCCACCCCGTCGGGTTCGGCCAACCCGAAGAACTCGTCGGGGCTGCCGAAAACCGTGTTGTCCCTGGCTTCGGCCAGTGTCTCGGTGATCACATCCTCGTCGAGGGTGCCCGCATACGCGATGCCCTGCTTGCCGCCGGCAATGACACGGATCCCGACACCTTGGCTCTCAGCTGAGGTGAACGACTCGAGCTCACCTTCGTAGACCCGGATCTCGGTTTCGCGCTCATGAACAACAATGGCCTCGACTTGTTCGTCGTCGTGAGCCCAGCCGACTATTCGATCGGCGAGTTCGACAAGCTCGCTGCTCATGCAGCCGTGCCGCCGACGGTGAGGCTCGTGACGCGCAACGTTGGCGTCCCATCACCCACCGGGACACCTTGCCCATCCTTGCCACAGGTGCCAGGCGAACCCATGGCGAAGTCGTTCCCCAGAGCATCGATTCTCGTGAGGACCTCGGGCCCGTTCCCGATGAGGTTTCCCTCGCGGATCGGTTCGGTGACCTGGCCACCCTCGATGAGGTAGGCCTCGGTCATGCCGAACACGAAGTCACCAGTGGCCGTATTCACCTGTCCACCGCCCAACTGGGCCACGAAGACCCCGGATTCGGTGTCGGCGATGATGTCGTCGGGTTCACTGTCGCCGTTAGCGATGTAGGTGTTGGTCATCCGCACCATCGGAAGAGAGTGGTAGTTCTGCCGACGACCGTTACCCGAACTGGCCCGGCCTTCCTTTCGGGCGCGGAGGCCATCCCACATGTAGTCGACGAGCTTCCCGTCCTCGATCAACACGTTGCGCTGGGCAGGCCGGCCCTCGTCGTCGATGGCGAACGCTCCCCATTCTCGGCTCATCGTTCCATCGTCGATAAGAGTCACCAAAGGCGTCGCCACCTGCTCGCCCACGCGGCCCGCGAACACCGAGGCCTGCTTGGCCACGAGATCGGCTTCGAGGCCATGTCCACACGCCTCGTGGAACAAGACTCCGCCGCCACCTTTCCCTATGACCACCGGCATCGCTCCGCTGGGCGCCGGGCGCGCTTGGAGTTTGGTGATGGCCCGTCGGGCGGCGGTTCGGGCAAGTTCCTCGACGTCGACCTCGTCGAACAGCTCGAATCCGATGGGTCGGCCTATGGATTCGCGACCCGTCTGCATGCCAGTGTCGCCCTGGGCAACGCAGGAAACCGAGAACATCGTCTTGACCTGGTCATCCGAGGCGAACACGCCGTCACTGTTGGCGACGAGGATGCGCCGGCGGTTGTCGACATACCGAGCCGACACCTGAGAGATGGCGTCGCCTTCGCGACGCGCCACATCATCCGCGCGATTCAGCAGTTCGACCTTCGTGCCTTTGGCGACCGTTTCGGGATAGACCCCGATCGGGTTCGGAGCCGGGGCGGACTCCGAAACGAAATCGGCTACCACGGTTCGTGAACTATCGGTGCTGCGGGCAGCTGCGGCAGCAGCCTGTGCTGCGGTGCGCAGTCCCTGCTCGGACAGGTCGGCAGTGTGCGCGAAACCAGTCGTTTCGCCAACCACTACGCGGATGCCTGCGCCACGGTCCCTGCCGGATGCGAGCTCCTCCACCTTGCCGTCATCGAGTAGTGCCGACGACGACCGCTTGTCCTCGGCAAACACCTCGGCAAACTCGCCACCGGTGGACAAGGCCGTCGCAAGCGTCTGTTCACTCAGATCCTGGTCTATCAAGTCGCTCTCGATCACTCGAAGTTATTCGGCGGACGGGCCTGTACGCCGAGTCGGTTCATCGTATCGGGGACCTCTGGGACGTCCCCGGCACCGGCCTACTCCCCGCCGGGATCAGCGAATGCGGGCTCGCGTTTCTCGAAGTAAGCCTGTACCGCTTCCACCTGGTTCGGGCTTGCAATAAGGGCAGCGATCTCGCGGCGTTCCATCGCGAACCCCTCGGCTTCATCCACCTGGCCTGCCGACCGGAGAAGGCGTTTCGCTGCCCTGATCGCATCTGGCGACTTCGAGGCCATTTCTCGGGCCATCTCCATGGCAGCCCCGCGTGGATCGTCGGCCACCTTTGTTGCCAGACCAAGCTCCACAGCTTCGGGTCCCTCGACCACTCGACCGGTGAAGGTCAGCTCCTTGGCGACATCCAGACCCACCAGCTCCACGAGGCGCTGAGGGCCAGTCATGTCGGGAACCAGCCCCCACCGGATTTCCAATATCGACAGCCGGGTATCCGGTGCCACGATCCGGATGTCGGCCGCCAGGCAGATCTGCGCGCCACCACCCAACGCAACGCCGTCAACCGCCGCGATGACCGGGACTGGTAGTTCTGTCCAGCCGTAACACGCCTGTTGCCCGCGATGGGTAATACGACCCTCGCCCACGTCTCCGATCGACTCCGAACCGTCGGCGGGCGCACCTGCCATCTGCTGGAACGCGGCGAAGTCGAGCCCGGCGCAGAACGCCTTTCCCTCGCCGGACAAGACCACAGCCCGCACGGACGGCTCGTTGGCAAGGGCGGCCGAGGTATCGATCAAAGCATTGAACATGGCCAGATCCAGGGCGTTCATCTTCTCGGGCCGATTCAAACGGACGTCGGCGACCCCCTCGTCGATGGTCACGGTCATGCGATCTGACATCGGTCCTCCTGGTGATCGGCCCGGGTGCCGCGTCGAAACCGTATCGTCGATCACACCCCTCGGGAGTCCGCTGCCAATACCCTTTGCAGTCGGACGCCTCACGGTAGCGAGCTTCGCGTCGTGCTTCCGGTGCCCAGACCCGCAATGACTCTGGTAGAACCCCCCGCTGAGACGAAGCCGACGAGATGGTGGCGACGCAAGATCGTCACCATCCCCGCACGTATCGGCCTCAGCCTGACACTTATCGTCATCATCTTCGCCCAGATGGACGACATAGACACCGACCGGCTCATTCCGTCATGGAATCAGTCCAATACGTTCTGGACGCTCGCGGCATTCGCAATGATGTTCCTGGCCTATGTGCTGGGCGCTTTCCGCTGGCAGCGGGTGCTTCACGCACTGGGTACCCACGTGCCCTTGCCCCGCCTCTTCTCGCACTACATGGCCGGACAGTTCCTCTCGAACTTCTTCCCCACCACTGTCGGAGGCGACGTATTGAGAATCAGCCGGCTCAGCCGCGACACCGACGACGGTCCACTGAGCTTCACATCGGTGGTATTCGAGCGGCTGAGCGGCTGGCTCGTCTTGCCGGTCATCACGTTCCTGGGCTTCGCCGTAAACCCTGGCCTGACCGGCCTCGGCTCGGCGACGTCGATCCCGTTGTACGTGGCCATCGTGACCTTGGCCGCCTTGGTTGTCGTCATTCTCGTGGTTGGTAGCGATTGGATAGGCGACTCACTCGAGGGCAGAACCGGCCTGCTGCGGTTCGCCGAAGCCGTACACCTGGGCATCGACCGGTTCCGCGAACACCCACGAGCCGCGGGTGAAGTGGTCGCCAGCGCATTTGTGTACCAGTTCGTGCTCCTGTTCGCAGCAGGGTGCGCAGTCGAGGCTCTCGAGATCAACGAAGTCGGCATCACGGCCTTGATGGCGTTCTTGCCCGCCGTCCTCATCGTTCAGGTCCTGCCGTTGGGGATCGGTGGCTTAGGGATCCGCGAAGGTGCGTTGGTCGTGTTCCTCGGAGGGCTCGGAGTCGCTGACGAACAGGCCGTGGCCCTCGGCCTGGCCATGTACATGTTGACCTTGATAACCAGCTTCATCGGGTTCCCGGCATTGATCCTCGGAGGACGAGGCCGAGAGGACGCGATCGACACCGATTCGATTCTCGAGCCGAGCTGATGACAGCGCGGGGGGCAACCGAACCAGCCACCACCCGGAGCCGACATCTGTTCTGGCTCAGAGAGCTGGCGGTGATCCTTGCGTTCTACCTCGTTTACACCTGGGTTCGGAACAAGTTCGGCTCGGCCGCAGTCGGCCCCGACGTGGCATTCAACAACGCCGAGCTGATGCTTGATATCGAGGCAGCCATCGGGCTGGACGTCGAGGACGAGATCCAGAGCTGGTTTCTCGACTACGGCTGGTTCCTCCGCTTCTGGAACATCTTCTACGGCACGTTTCACTTTCTCGTAACTGCGTTCGCACTGATCTACCTGTATCGCACCGATCGCGCCGCATACCCACGTTGGCGCACGATCGGCCTGACCACGACCGGCATCGCCTTGATCGGCTTCGCGATATTCCCCTTGATGCCACCGCGACTCATCGGCGATTGCAGCATCTACGGCGCCTGCCTTGCGAGCCCGTTCGTCGACACAGTGGCGGAACATGGAGGCTGGTGGACGTTCGGTTCGGGCACCATGGAACAGATCTCCAACCAATACGCAGCAATGCCCAGCCTCCACTTCGCCTGGGCCTACTGGTCGTTCCTGGTGCTGGCACCGAGGCTTCAGAACCGGGCGGCGCTGGTATTCATCTGGGCATATCCCTGGTTGACGGTCTTCGCAATCATCGTGACGGGCAACCATTACTGGATTGATGCGGTCGGTGGAGCGCTGGTCCTGGCACTCGGGTACCTGATCGGAAACGCAATCCACGACTGGTGGGAGGGCCGGCGGCCCAGCGTTGCCGCTCGAGCCGAATGAGCGAATCCACCCGTCCGGGCCTCTGAGGAACGAGCCGGCCGCAACCAGCGCTACCGTATGGGTCAGGCGGTATTAGGAGACCTCTTTGATCGAACAGATCACGTGCCCGGCTGACCTCCGGCGCCTCTCGGACGACGAGCTCGATGTGCTCTGCGAGGAGATCCGCGATCTCATCGTCGAGTCGGTCACGGCCAACGGCGGCCATCTAGGCTCGAACCTGGGCGTTGTCGAGCTCACCATTGCCCTCCACCGGGTCTTCGACTCTCCCCGCGACATCATGTTGTGGGACACAGGTCACCAGGCATATGTCCACAAGATCCTCACCGGTCGGGCCGACGGCTTCAATGCGCTGCGCAAAGGCAGCGGCATGTCCGGATACCCCAGTCGCGAAGAGAGCGAACACGACTGGATAGAGAACTCGCACGCCTCGACCGTCCTCAGCTATGCGTACGGTCTCGCGACCGCTCAGGCATCGGACATCGGCGAAGGGCGGCGGGTTGTGGCCGTAATCGGCGACGGCGCCCTGACCGGCGGTATGGCGTTCGAGGGACTCAACAACCTCGGTCACGCCGATCGCGACGTCATCATCGTGCTCAACGACAACGGCCGGTCCTACGCACCCACAGTGTCGCGCTTGTCGGGGAGCCTCAAACACCTTCGTAACAACCCGCGATACCTGCGAGCCCAGGGCCGCTTCGAACAACGAGTCAAGGAGTCGTTGCCTTTCAGCACTCAGGTAGAGCGGGCGATGGAAGCAGCCAAGGCTGCCATCCGAGAAATGTGGGACGCGACGTCCTTCTTCGAGGATCTGGGCGTCCGCTACAACGGCCCCTTCGACGGCCACGACATCGACGAACTCGAGCGAGCATTCCGAAACGCCACCCAATTCGACGGACCGACGGTCATACATGTCCTCACCGAAAAGGGCAGAGGGTACGCACCAGCCGAAAATGACCCGATCAAACGCCTGCACGACATGGGGGCAGCGAAACCGGGTAGTTACACGGCGGCATTCACCGAGGCGCTCATCAAAGAGGCCGAGGCCAGACCGGAGGTCGTGGCAATAACGGCAGCAATGCCGGACTCAACCGGTCTGTTGCCCTTCTCCGAGCGGTTCCCGGACCGATGCATCGATGTCGGGATTGCCGAACAACACGCCGTCACCGCTGCCGCAGGCATGGCCATGGGCGGGCTCCGGCCGGTGGTGGTCGTTTATGCCACCTTCCTCGCGCGAGCGTTCGACCAGGTGAACCTGGACGTCGGGCTCCACCGCCAACCGGTGATATTCTGCCTCGACCGTGCGGGGATAACAGGTGATGACGGGCCGTCGCACCATGGCCTGCTCGACATGGCGCTCTTGTCCAAGATCCCCGGCATGACGATCTTCGCTCCGTCCTCGTACCAAGAACTCCAGCAGATGCTGCAAGACGCCATGGAGATCACTTCTGGTCCGGTGGCCATCCGATACCCGAAGACACCGGCTCCCAGCGTCGACGAGAGTGAGGTGGGTTCCGGTCTGAATGCGCGTAAGGCCACCGCTGGCACAGACGTTTGTCTGCTTGCAGTGGGCAAAATGTTGTCTGCCGCCGAACTGGCCGCCAGCGAGCTCGGTGACCGGGGCATCTCTTGTTCGGTCTGGGATGTCAGGGCGGTGACACCGTTGGACCCGCAGATGCTCGCCGACGCGGCCACCCACGACGTGGTCGTCACCATCGAGGACGGGATCCGCGACGGTGGATGTGGCTCGGCCATCCGCGACGGCCTCAGCATGTTGCCACCCGAGACCGGCGCCCAGCCGTTGGTTCACGTAATGGGGGTGCCGCTCGAGTACGTTCCACACGGCAGCGCCGACGCGATCCTGGCCGACTTGGGACTCGACGCCGACGGCATCGTCGCCGGCGTGACAGAAACCCTCGCCCGCCGCAGCTGATACCGACCCCACCTGGCAACTTCGCCCAAAAACGGCCGCCGCCGGTAGTATTCGAGCATGGCTGAGACCATGACCGAAACCGAAGAACAGGCCACGAC
>JBPCTU010000073.1:0-4371 GCA_051011515.1 Acidimicrobiales bacterium | reverse complement strand
TCATCGGGCAGGGCACCGCGGCGGTGGCGGGCGAGAGCCTGGCCGCGGCCCTCCACGATCTGGTTCCCGAGACCGACCTCGACGCCGTGGCCATGCCGGCGACCGAACTATCCGGCTTCGCCCTCCGTCCGGAGATGAACGACACGCTCGTCGTCGCGATCAGCCAGTCGGGCACGACCACCGACACCAACCGAACCGTAGACCTCGTCAGAGGACGCGGTGCTTCGGTCATATCGATCGTCAATCGGCGCGGAAGCGATCTGACCGACAAGAGCGACGGCGTGTTGTACACCTCCGATGGTCGCGATGTCGAGATGTCGGTTGCGTCGACCAAGGCCTTCTACTCACAGATCGCTGCCGGCGCTCTCTTGGCCATGGCCGTTGCACGCGAGGTCGAGCCTGATCCGAGTGCCGACGGGATGGAACGTCGCCAGGACCTACTTGGATCACTCAGAGTCATCCCGGATGCGATGGCGCAGGTGATCGGGCAGCGGGACTCGATAGGCAGGGCCGCAGCCGAATTCGCGCCACCTCGTCGGTACTGGGCGATTGTCGGGAACGGCCCCAATGCGGTGGCGGCCCGAGAGATTCGGATCAAGCTGTCGGAGCTTTGCTACAAGTCCATCGCGGCTGACGCGACCGAGGACAAGAAACACATCGACTTGTCGTCTGAGCCGATGATCCTTGTGTGTGCGGCCGGCTTGTCCGGTTCAACCGAGAGCGATGTGGCCAAGGAGGTGGCGATCTACCGGGCCCACAAGGCCGCTCCCATCGTGATTGCCGACGAGGGCGCGTCGTACCCCGCTGCCTTGCATGTTGTGTCGGTGCCCGTTGTTGATCCTGCGCTTTCGTTCGTCTTGTCGACTGTTGCCGGTC
This sequence comes from Acidimicrobiales bacterium, assembly GCA_051011515.1. GTDB lineage: Bacteria > Actinomycetota > Acidimicrobiia > Acidimicrobiales > UBA8592 > JBPCTU01. The sequence goes on along the minus strand of JBPCTU010000073.1, from coordinate 3,495 downwards.
ACCTGTTCGGGTACGAGGCGGCTCTGTCCATCGACGCCCAGGCAGAGCCACTGCGTCAAACCAGGGTGGCCGTGGAACAGGCCGTTTCACAGAGCCCGGACATGACGGGTGAGGTCATGTTGGCGGCGCTGCGGCCGGCCATCGCCGCCCAGGCCCAGAAGTTTCTCGAGAGTGTGCGAGCCGGTGAGTACAACGGCCACCTCGAGGCATCCAGCGCCACGCGGATCGCTTCGCTGTTCCGTTATGCGACGGGCACTATCCCGTTGGAGTCCTACCAGCTCGACTACGGACGGGTCGGAACTCCAGCCACCGTCCTCGAAGACCTCGCCGCGGCTCTCAGCCTGGGCATCGAAGATCTGACCAGGCCGATCGATGCCATCAAGCATCAGGCCAAGACGGTCACGGTTGGGATCTCTCGCAGCGACGAGGAGTTGATCGAGGTCGGCGTCGTCAGAGAACTGCTGGCGGCAGGCGCTCCGCGAGACCGTTTGAGCTACCGCAACCTGCGGACCCTTGCGTCAATCGACCCAGCGGTGGCAGCCGTCACCGGATACACCCGCTATCGCATCGAAGGCGATCCAGAGACAGACGACGCTCAGCTGGTGATCGTGGATCGAGGCGGAGTCTCCCGGGATTTGCCGTCGCGTGTAGAGCGTGAGCCATCGCTGCGAGGTAGCAAACACCTCGTTGCGGTCGAACGGCTGTTGCTCGTAACGAAGGGGCGACGAGATGGTCGCAACATCGTGATCGTGCCCGAGATCAAGGACAAACAGGCGGTCGGAATAACTCTGTTGCATCTGACGCTCGAGGACGAACTCGACGCTGCGGTTGCCAGAGGTGTCCTCCAGGGGTATCGCAATCGTTATTCCGGGCTCAGGGACTTCGTTACCGAAACCGAACCCACGTTCCGCGAGGATCTCCTTGCTACTGTCCCGGTCTCGGACCTGCTAGTGCTACCCATCACTGTGCTTGCCGAACATTGGATCGGTGGGCTTGGTCCGTGATCCCGATCGTCACCCCGCCCGAGATGGCGGCGATCGACGCCGCGTCAGCTGAGTCGGTCGACGAGCTGATCGCGCGAGCAGGGTCGGCCGTGGCTTGGGCCGCCAGGCAGGTGTTGGGGGGCGTCTATGGACGGCGCATCGTCGTCCTAGCGGGGAAGGGAAACAACGGTGCAGATGGCGTGGTTGCCGCCTCGCGTCTGCGAGCTTGGGGCGCCCGGGTCGATGTCGTCGACCCCTTCTCTACGTCCCAGGTCGATCCCTGTGACCTCGTAGTCGACGCGGCATTGGGAACCGGTCTCAATCGGGCTTTCGAACCGCCGAGGGTCGTGTCGCCCGTGCTCGCCGTCGACATCCCTTCGGGTGTCGACGGCCTGACCGGCGCAGTCGACGGGCGAGCATTGTCCGCCAGCCAGACGGTGACGTTCCAGGCGCTGAAGCCCGGGCTGCTCATGCACCCCGGCTGCGGTCACGCTGGTCGGGTCAACGTTGTGGACATCGGATTGGATGTCTCGCACGTTCGATGCCATCTGGTAGAGACCAAGGATCTGTTTGGGTGGTTGCCGCCTCGTCGGCCCGATCGCCACAAGTGGCATGCGGCATGTTGGGTCCTAGCCGGTTCCGACGAGATGGCGGGTGCGGCATGGTTGGCAGCCAGCGCAGCAGCGCGGAGCGGTGCGGGTTATGTGCGCCTCAGCACACCTGGCAGCGAAAGCCCGATGGCGCCCGTCGAGGTCGTTTCCCACCTGCTACCTGAAAGCGGCTGGGGCGCAGCTTTGGACGACATCGAGCGATTCGGGAGTGTCGTGATCGGCCCGGGGCTCGGTCGTGGCGACAGTGTGCGCGAAGAGGTGCGCCGGGGTCTACGTCTGACGCCGGTGCCGGTTGTTGTTGATGCCGACGCTTTGTGGGCCTTGGGCGACCGGTTCGACACCGTGGCCGGTCGTGGCGCCGAAACTGTGCTCACCCCTCACGACGGTGAATTCGAGCACTTGACCGGCAGCCGGCCGGGGTCCGACCGAATCGAGGCAGCACGGGGGTTGGCTCGCAAGATCGGCGCTGTTGTCTTGCTCAAAGGGCCGACCACTGTCGTCGCCAGCCCTGTCGGCGACGTGCTCGTCGTCAACAGCGGTGATGCTCGTCTTGCTACCGCGGGAACGGGTGACGTGTTGGCCGGTGTCATCGGCGCTCTGCTCGCGCGCGGCGTACCCGCCTTTCAGGCGGCGGCAGCCGGCGCTCACATCCATGGACAAGCTTCGGCTCTGGCGCCAGCGCAGTCGATGGTGGCTTCGGATCTGCTGCCTCTACTCGGGGAGGTGTTTGATGCGACCGACCTGGGCTGATGTCGATCTCGCAGCTGTGGCTCACAACGTCGAGTTGATCAAGAAGCAGGTCGAACCGGCGGCGGTCTGTGCGGTCGTGAAGGCGGATGGATACGGGCACGGTGCAGTGCCCGTAGGTCGGGCTGCGGTCGGTGCGGGCGCCGAGTGGCTGGCAGTTGCCCTGGTCGAGGAGGGTAAGGTCCTGCGCGACGCCGGCATTCGAACGCCGGTTCTGGTGCTTTCAGAGCCGCGCCCGCTCGAGATGGTCGAGGTTGTCGCCTATGAGCTCACCCCGACGGTGTACAGCGGTGAAGGCCTCGCTGCCGCAGCTGCGGCGGCCAGCCAGGCTTCGAAGCGGCTGGACGTTCACCTGAAGGTTGATACAGGTATGGGCCGAGTCGGAGCCGCCGTCGAAGATGCCGTGCGTTTGTCGAGCGCGATCGTCGACAAGGAGCCGCTCGACCTGGCCGCAATCTGGACCCATTGTGCCATTGCCGACCAGCCCGGGGATCCGTACACCGAGAGGCAACTCGACACATACCAGACGGTTCTCGATGCCGTAGCCGCTGCGGGCATCGAGGTGCCCATGAGGCATGCCGCGAACTCCGCGGTCGCCATGGCGCACCCGAGGGGCCACTACGACATGGTGCGGGCCGGGATCGCCGTGTACGGGTTGGCGCCGTCGCCCGAGCTGTCCGACATGTTGGATCTCGCGCCGGTGATGACGGTGCGCTCGCAAGTCTCCTTCGTCAAGCGGTTGGCGGCCGGAGCGAGACTGTCATACGGCCTCGAGTGGTGTACACCTGTGGCGACGACCATCGCCACGGTCCCTATCGGGTATGCCGACGGCGTCCGCCGAAGTAGTGGTCGCGTGGGGGGTCAGGTGTTGATCGGCGGAAAGCGTTACCCCATTGTCGGCACCGTCACGATGGATCAGCTGATGGTCGACTGCGGAGATGACGATGTGGTCGCTGGCGATGAGGTGGTCCTCATCGGAGCACAAGGTGGTGAAACCATCGGCGCAGACGAAATCGCAGCCAAGTTGGGCACGATCAGCTACGAGGTGGTTTGCGACATCGAGAGCCGAGTCTCTCGGAGATACCTCTAGTCGGTGATGCGGCACAACGCCCGCCGTGGCATCGTTTTGGCGATGACCGACTTCAGGGAACGCG
>JBPCTU010000072.1:0-2660 GCA_051011515.1 Acidimicrobiales bacterium | reverse complement strand
CGTTGACGATGGAGCGCACATCTTCGTATCCCAACAACGTTGGATTCAGCTTCACGATGACGTCGAGGTCGTGTTCATCGATGAGGTGTTTGGTGATGTCCTCGATCTCGTCGGGTGGGCACCCGTGGAACGTGCTCAACGTGAGGGTGTCGGACAGATTGGTCCTGAAATCGAGATCGGCGAACCGAGCCCAGGGGCCGGTCAGTTCGGGCCGAAGAGCATCGATTTCGGCGGATGCGTCTCGCATGCCGCGGATGAAGGAGGCGACTTTCGAATCGGATATTCCGGCCAGGTCATAACCCACGCTCATGTCGAACACGTGGGGTCCTGGATCGGAGCCCACGAAGTCAGAAAGTGGCTCCCAGCGACCCAGGATCTCCAGCAACATGGATGCCTTGACGTACTCGGTAAGGCTTTGGGGAACCGTGAGTTCTTGACTCCATTCGATGTTGTAGCCAATGGTCTGCATATCTATGCAGGGGCGCTTGATTTCCAGATCGTCGAGTATTTGCACCGTCTTCAGCTCAAAGAGCCGGGCCCCACCGAGCCAGCTGAGCACAATGTTCTCGGCCATCTGGCTGTGGGGTCCTGCGGCCGGTCCGATAGGTGAGGCGCAGCGGCGACCCAAGAACTCGAACCCGAGATCGATATCGGGATCGGGCTTCCAGAACCGAGCGGTGGGTAAGTCAAAGATTCGTTTGCGACTATGCCACTCGTGGTCGATCCGTTGCAGGAGCTGCGAGAGCGTCATGGGGGTCAACGGCATGGTGTTGCCGTGAGGCTGGAAGCCAGTGTGAGTCTTCAGAGATTCTTGCGTCATGTTTGTGCCAATGAGAGAAGGGTGTGGAGCAATGTGTTGGCCCCGGCCTCGAGGTCGGGACCAGCTGTGTATTCGAGAGGGTTGTGGCTGAGGCCATCGCGGCTCGGGGTGAACACCATGGCGGTGGGACAAACGCGAGAGAGCATCTGGGCGTCGTGGCCTGCACCCGAGGGCATCCGCGTCACGCTGTGACCCAAATCCTTGGCGCTGCGTTCGACCAAGGACACCAGCTCGTCATCGAAGACCACCGGTTCGAAGCGGGCCAGTTGCCGCGTTTCGACCGCGCAGCCCTCGGCCTCTGCGGTAGTCGCCACGAACTCGGCGAAACGGCGCTCGGAGTCCTGCAGAGCCGTCTCGCTGGTGTTGCGGAGATCCACGGTGAAGGTGGCGCTTGCTGGCACCACGTTGACCAAGTTGGGGGAGAAGTCGATTCGACCGACGGTACCGACCTGTGGTGGGCCGATGTCCAGCACCAGCTCGCGAACGAAGCTCGCACAAGCGGCTGCCACAAAACCAGGATCCTTCCTGAGGGTCATGGGTGTCGTGCCGGCATGGTTGCTTTGTCCGGTGATGGTGACCTCCTGCCAACTGATCCCCTGAACCCCGGTGACGGCACCGATGGTCACGTTCTCGGATTCGAGCACCGGCCCCTGTTCGATATGAAGTTCAACGAAGGCGTGGGGGGCCGAGGCAGGAAGTGGAGCCGCCCCGTCGTAGCCGATGCGGGTGAGCTCGGCCCCGACGGTGGGACCGTCGATTCCTTCGATCTCCAAGGCTTCTTCCAGCGGCATCCCACCAACAAAGACCAAGCTGCCGAGCATGTCGGGCGGGAACCGGGCACCTTCTTCATCGGTGAAGAACGCCACCGCCACGGGCCGCTGGGGTGTGACCCCGGCGGTCTTGAGCACCTCGATGACCTCGAGCCCAGCCAGAACTCCCAGGTTGCCGTCGTAGCGGCCCCCGGTCCGTACGGTGTCGATGTGTGATCCGGTCATTACCGGCGGACCGTCGGTCTGGCCGGCCATCACGCCCACGACGTTGCCGATGCCATCGATGGTGATGTCGAGTCCGAGATCGCGCATCTGAGCGACCACAAGATCGCGGCCCTGTTTGTCCTCGTCGGTGAGGGCTAGACGGGCGCAGCCTTCCGTGCCTTCGATCGCGCCGATCGACGCCAGGTCAGCCAGTCGCTGCTGGAGACGGTCGATGTCGATTCGTAGGTCCGAGTTGGGCACTGACACACCTCCAGAGTAGGTCACTTTTACAATTTGTAAAGACTCGCTAGCTGGTGACGCCCGACATGAGGAGGCCGACCTTCTGAGGGTTGGCGTCTTCACGTTGGATTTCACCCATCACTTGGCCCTCGAGAATGGCGATCACTCGATCGGAAAGCTGGAGAACCTCGTCGAGATCCTCGCTGATCAGCAGGATCGCGGCGCCGTTGCGCCGTTGTTCGAGCAGCCGCTCGTGGATGTATTCTGCCGCTCCGATGTCGACTCCGCGAGTTGGCTGGGCGACCACGAGCACATCGGCATCGCAGCTGAATTCTCTGGCGATGACCACCTTCTGAATATTGCCTCCCGACAGGTAGCGGGTGGGCTGTTCGATAGACGGAGTCTTCACCGAAAACCGATCCACCAGGTCCCTGCAACGCTCGCCAATGGCGCTGAAATTGAGCAGGCCTCGTTTGGTGTATGGCGGCTTTTCATAGTCGACCAGCAAGAGGTTCTCGGCCACGGTGAATTCGCCGACCACACCGTCCCTCATGCGCTCTTCGGGAACGTAGGCAACCCCGAGTTCTCGCACGCCCTTTGGTGTCATGTCCCCCGGTTCGGAGCCG
>JBPCTU010000071.1:0-9773 GCA_051011515.1 Acidimicrobiales bacterium | reverse complement strand
ACCCGGCCCCGGGAACAGTGCCGACTGACCGGCGAACCTGTCGACATTACCGAGCGGTCCAGGCACCCGATATCGCCGGTACTGGAGCGCTGTGAGTCGTGTGCAGACGCGGTCGTTGTCGTGCTGTCGGAAGAGCCCGGCTGGATCTGCCGCCCGTTCGCCGGGGCTTCACGGACCGCGACACATCATCGATGCCAGCGTTCAGTAGACAGAGGTATGGCTGATTACTGTCGGGCGTACTTGATGAAGGGTGTAACGGTGGCAATTCGGTCGTAGAGCCCACGCGCGGTTTGGTTGAATTCTTGGGTCAACCAGTAGACATTGCCACCTCCGGCCCGGTCGGCCTGGTCGTAGACGGCCTCGATGAGGGCGCGACCAACTCCCGATCCGCGTTGATTGGGGTCTGTGAACAGGTCTTGGAGGTAGCACTCGCGTTCGATTCGCCAGCAGTGCGAGTGGAAGAGGTAGTGGACGAGCCCGATGAGGCGATCCTTGCCTGTGTCGGCAACGAATGCCGACGGCATCCAGGGATCGTCGGACAATAGGCGATCGAAGGTTGCTTGGTAGACCTCCTCGGGCACGGTCGATTCGTAGAACTCGAGATAGCCCGTCCAGAGACGGCGCCACTCGTCACGGTCGCTTTCGGCTAGCGGTCTGACAATGAAGTGAGCGCTGGATGGCATTTGGCTGGCCTCATCGGTTGGTTCTGCTGATGGGTGCGAACGTCTGGATCGTCGGGAGACAGTCGGTTGGCCGACAGGTGGAGACAGGTTCGGGACCAACCGCGGTCGTCTGGAGTCTGGCCCTCCAGCTTCGGCATGCATCTCCGCTCGCCACCTACGCGCTCGCCAGACTGGCGACAATCGTGTTGGCACACCTTGACAGGCTGTCGAGATCGTGCCCCGCGTAGCTGACGATCAGCCCTGGCGTTGTCACATCGGGTTCGATTCGACAGTCGTCGAGCGTGCCGACGACGACGCCTGCTTCAAGCAGTTCAGCCTGGACGGCCGATGCGTCGATCGCGTGGTCGAGCTCGAGGGTCACGTGGAGTCCTGCGTCGAGGCCGCTTACTCGGAGGACGCCAGGGGCGGCTGTCAGGCGGTCGGCCACGAGGCGGCGGCGAGCGGCGTATCGGCGGCGTTGGCTTGCTGCGATCGCCTCGAGTTCCCCTGATTCGATCAGGTCGGCGATTGCAGCCTGTATTGGCCAGGCAACGGTTGGGCCGAGGCTGCGACGAACGTGCTCGACCTGGGCGCGCCGGTCACCACGTGTGACGACGTACGCCGTGCGAAGGCCAGGGTCGAGCAGCTTGGAGAACGTTCCGAGGTAGATGACGTGCTCGTCGAGCGTGGCGAGTGGAGCGAGTGGGGGAGCTTCGTACCGGAACTCGGAGTCGTAGTCGTCTTCGACGATGGTGAACCCAGATTCCCGCGAGAGGGCGATGAGGCTCTGGCGGGCGCGGATGGGCATGCGGTGCCCGGTCGGGTACTGGTGGCTCGGTGACACCGTGACCGCCTTGAGCGCGGCTGCCTGTTCGGCCACCTGATTGACATCGATTCCGTCGTCGCCGACGGCGATGGGACACAGGGTCGCTCCCAGCATGCGGAGGACAGCTGCTGTTCTGGGATAGCCGGGATCTTCGATTCCAACCCGGCTGTTGGAGAGCGCCAAGGCGGTGCCGACGAGGAGCATGCTCTCCGTCGTCCCGGCGGTGACGATGACATCGGAGGCAGTGGTGGCGAAGCCCCGATTGGTCGTGAGGTAGTGGGCGATGGCGGCCCGGAGTCTGAGGACACCAAGATCGGGCACCTCTGTCCCCTCGAGCCTGGCCCGTCTGATCGCTGATCTCCAGGCGGTCTGGAGCCGGTCCGAGATCTCTATCTCGCCGGGGAAGAGGTCGAAGGGCGGGACCTCCGGGTCAATGAGGTCGGGCTTGGACTCGGTGGCCGCCATGCGTATTGGCTGAACTTCGGCAACCCAGGTTCCCGAACCGTGTTTGGCCTGGAGCCACCCTTCGCCGACCAACTGTTCGAAGGCGTCAACCACGGAGCGTCGCCCGATAGCGAGTTCCGCGGCGAGGGTCCGTGTCGGCGGGAGCCGGGTCCCCTTGGCCAGTTGCCCACCCGAGATCAGCGTGCGAATCCGGTCGGCGAGTTGTCGGGGCAGAGGCTGCTCGCTGTTTCGGTCGAGAGTGATGTGAAGGTCAATCGTCAATTGGTATCACAATCTCCCGGCTATCAGGCACAGTCGCAGCTCCAATCCTTCCCGCGGAAAGACTTCAGGCGGCTCAAGAGCAACTCCTGCCTGGCACCCGCCATCCTTGGTGAAGTGGTATCTCGAAATCGTAGAGAAGTGGGCTGTCCGCGCGATCCAATCCGTCGTAGCCTCAACGTGCGGTTCGGCTATCGCCAAGGGACGGAGTGGAGTGGGTCAAGAACGGAAGGTCCGCGGGTTCTGTCCTCTTGATTGCCCAGACACCTGCAGCTGGGTCGTCACGGTCGAAGACGGCCGCCCGGTGAAACTTCACGGTGACCGCCAACACCCTTTCACCAAGGGAGGGCTCTGCCCCAAGGTGAACAGCTTCCTCGACCACGCCACGGCACCGGATCGTCTCATGTACCCCCTGCGCCGGATCGGCGCCAAGGGCGAGGGTCGATTCAGCCGAATCTCGTGGGATGAGGCCCTCGAGGAGATCGCCAGCCGGTGGCACGCAACCATCGATCGGCACGGCCCGCAGGCCATCTGGCCGTTCTACGGAACGGGCTCGATGGGGATCCTCCAAGGACTGGCCGGCGCCGGTCGGCGGCTGTGGAACGTCTTGGGCACCTCGCAGCACCAGATGACCATCTGCACGATCGCAGGAGGTCACGGCACTGGCTACACCCTCGGCCACAACCAGGTCGGCATGGATCCTGAGACGCTGCGAGACTCAAGACTGATCCTGCTCTGGGGCACCAACACCCTGTCGACCAATCGTCACCTCTGGGCCGTCGTGCGCGCCGCCCGAAAGTCGGGCGCCCATGTGGTCTCGATCGACCCGGTCAGGACCCGAACCGCAGAGCAGGTGGACGAACATCTCGCCCCCGTTCCCGGCACCGACGCTGCGCTGGCGTTGGGCCTGCTCCACGTGATCCTCTCGGAAGGGGGCGAGGACCAGGCGTTCATTGACGCCCACACGGAGGGCTGGCCGCAGTTCAGCGACCGCATCAGCCAGTATCCACCCAACCGCGTGGCCGAAATCACGGGCCTGTCCGAGAATCAGATCATCACGCTCGGAGAACGGATTGCTACGACCAGGCCGACCGGCATCAGGCTGACCATGGGTCTCCAGCGTCACGGCGGTGGGGGTATGGCGGTGCGTACCATCACCTGCATTCCTGGCGTGACCGGGGACTGGCGCTACCCAGGAGGCGGCGCCTGCTACGACACGCGAGGGTTCTTCGGTGGCAACTGGAATGCGCTGTGGCGAGATGATCTCCGCCCTCCCGGGACCAGGGATCTGAGCATGACCCGCCTCGGAGAGGCACTCCTCGAGCTAGACGATCCCCCGATCGAGCAACTCCTGATCTACGGATCGAACGCGGCGGTTAGTGTCCCCCACCAGAACAAGGTCCGAGCAGGGCTGAGTCGCGATGACCTCTTCACCGTCGTCCTCGAACACTTCCACACCGACACCACCGCCTATGCCGACATCGTCTTGCCGTCGACCATGCAGATCGAACACCACGATCTGCAACACAGCTACGGGCACCTCTACCTGGCCTGGAACGAGCCAGCCACCGACCCGCCAGGCGAGTGCTTCTCGCAGACCGAGGTATTCCGACGGCTCGGCCGAGCGCTCAGGCTCAGTGAGCCTTGTCTCTACGACTCCGATGAAGAACTGGCCAAAGCCGTACTGGACAGCGATCACCCATCGTTGGACGGCATCGATCTCGACTACCTCCGCACGCATGGTTGGTCCCGCCTCAACTACCCCGAACACTTCGCCCCGTTTGCTGACGGTTTCATGACCCCATCAGGGAAGCTGGCGTTCGAGTCCCCTGCGATGGCCAGCGTTGGCCTGGATCCGGTGGCCGGATACACACCACCCTTCGAGGCCGCCCAGGTAGGTACCGAACTGGACGAGACGTACCCCCTGGCCCTCGTTGCCGGGGCTGCCCACAACTTCCTGAACTCCACGTTTGCCAACTCGACGACTCATCGAGGCCGTGAGGGATCGCTCCCTATCGTGCTTCATCCCGAAGACGCTGAGCTTCGAAATCTGGTCACCGGCGATACCGCCGTCGTCTTCAACGATCGAGGCCGGTTCACTGCCACGGTCGAGGTGAGTGACCGGGTCCGCCGTGGTGTCGCCGCCAGCGTCAAGGGCCACTGGCCAAGCGACGCGACCGGGAACGCCAATGTGAACGCCACCGTGAATGAACGCGACGCCGACATGGGCGGCGGAGCGGTCTTCCACGACAACCGAGTCCAAGTCGCCCCAGCGCACCAGGAGGTCCCCCTATGACTATCACCGAAGCCGAAGCGCACGAGTTGCTCCGCACCTACGAGAAGGTGTTCTCCGAACAGGACGTGCCCCAGATCCTGTCCGGGTTCGCAGCCGACGCCGAGGTCATCTTTGCCGACGTTCCCCGGATCCAGGGGATCGACGAGATCGAGCAATTCCTGACCACCCGGTTCGCCAGGCAACAGGGGTACACGCTGACCAAGACGCTCCGAAGCGTCATCGACAACGTGGTGATCGGGACCTGGGAAGGCTGGTGGACCGACGTCGAGACCGGCACTCCCATGGAAGGGCGAGGAGCCGAAATCCTCACCATGGCCGACGGGTTGTGCCTGCGTTGGGAGGCCTACTTCAACACTTGGCCAGCCGACAGCCCCCGCGTTTCGGAGTGGACCACCGCGACCGAAGACCGCTAGTGGCCGTCACCGACGAGACGGGACGCGAGAGGCCGGCCGCCACCTACCAGCCAAGACCAATCCGCTATCTCGACACCTGGCCCATCGGTCCATGGCAGGTCAAGGTTCACGGCATCAACGCCAAGCTCGACAGGGGAGACAACCCGGTCGACCAGACCGTCATCGATGTCAGCCGCCAACTCGCCGATGCGTACTACCGATCCGAAGCCGAACCCGGTGACCACGGGTTGGGCTTCGCCGTCATCCATCAAGGAGGCCTGGCGAACTGGCTCCTCCTCAACTGGTGGAGCGATACGATCCTCCTCCACCGCCATCTCTACAAGGCCGACCATGCCGAGCCGACCACCTTCCGGACCGTCGAGGGTGACCTCCTGGCCTGCATCTGGGAGATGCACGTCATCGAGTTCGAACGCCAAGCCTGGATCGACACCATGGTCCGCAACCCCGACGGCCCGGACCCTGACGCCTACCTCCGAGCCCGTCTCGACACCGATGTTTGACCAGCCCAACTCCATCCGTGATCAACGGTTGTGAACGACCCCGTCACAGAAGCCTTCTTCGTTGAGCGCCACGGCCTCTTCATCGGGAACGGCATTGCCCGAGGCCCATGGGATCCGACGACCTGTCACGCCGGCCCACCAACTGGGCTCATTGCCAGGGCTCTCGAACTCCGGGTCCCCGGTCGGCGCCTCGTCCGCCTCACCGTTGAACTCAACCGCCCGATCCCCATGGCTGGATTCACCATCGACACCGATAGCACAAGATCCGGTCGGGGCGTCACAACCACGAGCGCAACGCTGGCTACGGCCGACGGCACAGCCTGCGCGATCGCCTACGGCCTCCACATGGAGCCGACCAGCCAACCGCATCTACCCACCGCGCCCGGGAACCCGACTGACCTTGGTCTCGCCAAGCCAGGACCGTTCCCCATCGCGACCGGCCTTCACGACCAAGCCCAGTTCGGCAAGGCGGTCGAGGCCCGGTATCCACCTGACCAGAATCCGGCACCAGGCCCGACAACCGTGTGGCTCAAGACTCCGGCCCTCCTCGCCGGTGAGGACCCGACGCCATTCCAGCGGCTGTGTCCGATCGCTGACTGCGGCAACGCGTTCAGCCGCAACGCCGAACCCGCCGACGTCATCTTCGTCAACCCCGACCTGACTATCTCAATGCACCGCGAACCGATCGGCCGCTGGCTCGGGAGCTCCTCGATCTCGCACTGGCACGACGACGGCATCGGCCTCGCAGACGCCGAACTGTTCGACGAGATCGGGCCGGTGGGTCGAGCGACCCAGACACTTCTCCTCCGCCGCAACCAACCAGGAACCAGCCAATGACTGATTTTCTGCAACGGCCAACCACGTTTCGCGGTGTCACCGAACTCGCCGGCTGGTCGCTCAAGATCTACGAGCTTGCCGCCACACCCGATCCAATCGACGAGTCCAACATGAAGGCGGCGCTGGACACGAGCCGTCGAATCATCCCAGACCGGCCAGCTGGGGGTCTTGGGTTCGTGATCGTGCACCGCGGCACCGAGGCAATCTGGGTGCTCGTCGACACCTGGCACGCCGAGATCATCAATCAACGGACCTACCGGGCGGATCTCGACACCCCAACCGAGCTCGTCGCCGTCCCCGCTGGTGGGCCGACCATGTGTGTCTGGGAACTCGAGATCATCGACCACGAGCGACGCAGCTACACCAACCACATCCTCGCTCCCGGTGAGATGCAGATCGATGCCTACCTGGCCGACGGCTACCGGCCGAGCGCCGACGAAGCCACCAGGACGCTCATCGAACGGTTCAACCAGGCCTGGACCGAAGGTGATAGTGAACAGTTGATGGACACGATGCACGCACAGCCGACCTACTCCGCCAGCACCGGTCCCGAGCCAGGAAGGACCTACGCCGGCCACCATGAGGTGAGCGTCGGTTTCGCCGATGTCATGGCCGCCGAGGCGGCCGCCGCTGATCCATCTCATCCGCCTCCCGAGGATCAGCCGCTCGAGATAGTCGTGGCCGGAGACCGTGGATTGTCCTACTGGAGCTATCCGACGACCTCTCCTGACGGTTCCCCTGCAGTCGTTCACGGTGTCGACGTGTGGACCGTCGTCGACGGCAAGCTCGCCCACAAGGACGCCTATCGAAAGGCCTACCCCGAGCACCGAGGTGACGAATGACGACCACCGATGACACAAGAATCGTTCGCGGGTCGTGCCATCACGACTGCCCCGACACCTGCGTGTGGAACGTCACCGTCACCGACGGCAGAGCCGTCAAACTCCGAGGTAACAAGGAGCATCCCACGACCCGAGGTCAACTGTGTCCCAAGGTCAACCGCTTCCTTGAACGGGTCTATCACCCGGACCGGATCCTCACCCCACTCCGACGAACCGGTGACAAGAGCACGAACCAGTTCGAACCCATCACCTGGGACGCGGCGCTGGCAGACATCGCCAGTCGATTCCGGGGCACCATCGCCGACGTCGGTGGTGAGGGCATCCTCCAGTACTCCTTCGACGGCACCCAAGGGGTCATCCAGAAGGGAGTCATGGCCGACCGCTTCTTCAATCATCTCGGCGCAACCGACATCGGACGTCACCTCTGCGGCGTCACCGCCTGGCAGGCCGCAGCCGACGTCAGCGGCCTGCCATACGGCATCGACCCGGAGGACCTTCAACACGCCAAGACCATCATCTTGTGGGGCACCAACACCTACCTCACAAACCGGCACCTCTGGCCCTTCATCGAAACCGCCCAGAAGGCCGGGGCCACCGTCATCACCATCGACCCGATGAAGACCTCGACGGCGACCCGCTCCGACCACTTCCTCCAGATCCGCCCGGGAACCGACGTTGCCCTCGTCCTCGCCATCATCCAGATCCTCGATCGCGACGACCTGCTCGACCCCAACTGGCTGGCAACGAACACCACCGGCTGGCCCGATCTCCGCCAAGCCGCCAACGAGCAGACAATCGACGAAGCCGCGGCCCTGACCGGCATCGACACCACAATCATCGAATGGCTGGCCAGAGCCTACGCAACCAACCGACCAGCCGCCATCCGTGTCCTCGTCGGCCCCGAACATCGCCAACACGGCCGTGACATCATGCGAGCCATTGCCTTGCTGCCGGCGGTGACCGGAGCGTGGCAAGATTCCGGCGGCGGTCTGGCCCGCTCGACCCAGGTCTACTTCGAGACAGCGCTGGCGTACCCGAACCCGCCCGAGCCGCCCCGTCGGACGTTCAACATGGCCCGACTCGGGGAGGTCCTCACCGATCCGACCCTCGATCCACCGATCCAGGCCTTCGTGGTCCACAACTCCAACCCCGCTGTCATCTGCCCCGACCAAGGCCGAGTCATCGAAGGACTGTCGAGGGACGACCTCTTCACCGTGGTCATCGAGCAGTTCATGACCGACACCGCCCGGTACGCCGACATCATCCTCCCGGCCACAACCCAGATCGAACACCTGGACCTCGGCATCGCTTGGGGACACCTCTACCTCGCGCTCAACCAGCCCGCCGTCGAACCTCTCGGTCAGGCCCTGTCGAACACCGAGATCTTCCGCCGCTTGGCTCAGGCCATGGATCTCGACAGCCCGGAGCTCACCGACAGCGACGAGACCCTCGTCCGACAACTCCTCGACTCCGACCACCCCTGGCTCGACGGCATCACGTACCAGCACCTCGTCGAGCACACCTGGGCACGACTCAGTATCAACCCCGGCCATCGACCGAACGTGGACAGCCCACCCGACACACCAGACCACAAACTCGTTCTCGGACCTATCAGCTACCGAGCAGCGGATGAGGACGCAGCGACAGCCGGTCCAAGCGAGACGGCCCAGTTTCCGCTCGCCCTGCTCTCACAGAAAGAACACCTCAAGTTCCTCAACGCCAACTACGGCGGCTTCGCCGAGCACCTGCCGGCGGAGGGCGAACCTGTGCTCAAGATTCACGCCGACGACGCCGCCGCTCGAACAATCGCCACCGGGGACCGCGTCCGCGTCTGGAATGATCGAGGCCAGCTCACCCTCACCGCCCACATCTCCGACCACGTCCAACCCGGCCTCGTCGCCATCCCTTTCGGATGGTGGAACCACCACACTCCCGAGAACCGAAGCGTCAACGTTCTCACCAATGCAACCGTGCCCGATGACGACACCGGCTCGGCCGCCTTCCATGACACCCGAGTCGAAGTGGGCCTCGCCAACTCAGCGGACGGTTGAGTGGCGAACCCGGAGACCTCGGTGAATCACCCCGGCCGGCCACAACAGCCAGCTCGAACGCCACGACGTCGTCGGCCCAAGAATCGCCGCCTTCCTCACCCGAGGTAGCTCGTGGCGTCGCCACCCGACACACCCGGTAACGGCACGAGTGCCGTGCTCGCAAATCCCGAGCTGGTATCGCCGGGACTCACGCAGGGTGACGACCAGGCGATCGCCGAGCTTCAGCTGAGAAGGACATCTCGATGGCGCCACGATCGATCGAGGTTGAAGCGGGTCTCCCCGGCGAGGCGGTCGGCGGCGAAGAGTTCCTTGATCGTTGTCTCCGTGAAGGGGATCAGGATCGACGGAACGGCCGTCCCGGTCTGGACCAGCGTGCCTTCGTCGTTGGTGGTCACGGCGTCGGCAAAGATCTCGTCGAAGGCATCGCCATCGATGACGGCCACGGTTTCGAGTGAGGACCAGAGGTCGAGCGCTCCGACCCGAATCCCGATGGCGTAGACCCTGATCTTGCCTTCCTGGCGGGCCCGGTCGAGCGAAACCAGCGGTTCGATGGTGTAGTCGGCGCCAGCTTCATCGCCACCGTGCTCCGCGTTGCCGAGGAACTCCTCGGAGTACTCACGCAT
>JBPCTU010000070.1:0-2855 GCA_051011515.1 Acidimicrobiales bacterium | reverse complement strand
ATCGGCCCACTGTTGGTAGGCCTGGATGCCGTCAAGCTCGAGCGGGTCGCTGTGAGGAGCAACAGCGAGTACTGAGATCAACCCTTCATCAGTCTCGAGGTCCCAGACCATTTCCCACTCGCCATCGGGCGCCGTCAGCTCAGAAAGGTTGGACGTAATCAGGACATTGCAGCTGGCTCCACCCGTTGTCGGTTCACAACCACCGACTCGAATGGCGAGGTTCTCGATAGCTAGGGACTGCTCCAGCAGGGCTGCGTCGCTCGGGTGTTGAACGAGATCGACTATCCCGAGAGGCGGTTCAACCGCATCGGTCGGCTCGAATACGCCACCGGACACCGTTGCCTGGGGGCCGAACCACTCGAGTCCCGCTGTCACGTCACCGGCTTCGATGCTCTGAGCGAACCCTGCGGCGATCTGTTCGGGCGTCAGGCTTGGGTCGCCGGCACTAACCGTGTCGGAGTCCTGCATCGCGATCAGAATGCTGGCCACCGCGAGAACGGCGACGGCGGCGGCTGCTGCCAGCCACATCGCCTGTCGTCGCCGGGGCCGCGTCCGTCCTGCATTGCTCCGGCTGGTTGTACCAACCAAAATCTCCAGGTCACCGGGGATCGCGACGGGGATTTCTGCGACCGCATTGTGAAGGCTTCCGGCGGCCTCTGTCAGTTCTTCGTCGATGGTGGTGCTCACAGCGCCTCCTCTCTGTCGACTGTGGCAGCGAGGGCGGCTCGACCTCGGCGCAGATGAGCCTTGACCGAACTGGCCGAGCACCCGAGCGTTTCGGCAATCGCCGCCACGGGTAGGTCCTCGACATAGTGCAAGGCAATTGCCTGGGCTTGGCGGGTGGGTAGCGCTCGAACTGCAGCCCACAAGGTCTCTTCATGATCGGGGAGGCGGAGCTCAGGTTGCGGTCGGGCGGCGAGTCTCGCCACCGCGTCGGCTTCCGAGGTGCTCCGCCGATGCAACGAGATGCACCGGTTGATGGCCACCCGCCGAATCCAGGCATCAGGGTTCTCGTATCCGGCGACCTTCGGCCACTGCCGAAAGGCTGCCAGTAGCGATTCCTGGGCGATGTCCTCGGCTGTGGCTGCAGAGCCGGTCAACGCGTATGCGAGCGCATAGATCCGCCGGAAGCACCTGGTGTAGATCTCGTCGTAGTCGGACCGGTCCAGGTCTCGCGTTTCGATCAGCTCGATCTCTGGGCCGCTTCTCGCCTTGTTAGTGAGCCCCATTGGACCCCCATCGTTGTTGCGTACACAGTGATACACGCCCACGCCGCCTGCTGGGACGACAAACGAGCGAGAAACTTCCCATCGCCGAAGCCTGTGGCCTCCACTATCAGGAGATGGTTGGCCCGGCGGGCATGGAGACAAGCGGCGACGGGCTGATCGGCGTCCAGGTTCGCAGCTACCCTCGGCCGCCATGGATGAGCCGTTCGTACCTGAAGACTTCACCGCTCCACTCGACTTTGTCGGATCAGGCTTTCGACTCGAGCCGCTGGGTTCACACCACAACGAGCGTGACTACGACGCCTGGATGTCGAGCCTCGACCACATTCGCGCGACTCCCGGTTTTCCAGATAGCTCCTGGCCGTCACCCATGTCGCTTGAGGAGAACCTCGCAGATCTGGTCAGACATGCCCAAGACTTTGCCGAACGGCGCGGGTTCACCTATTCGGTACTCGACGGCGACGACGTGATCGGTTGTGTCTACATCTATCCGTCCAAGGAATCCGATCGCGACGCGGCCGTTCAGTCGTGGGTTCGAACGTCGAGAGCTGCGATGGACGAGGTGCTCTTTCAAGCAGTGAAGTCGTGGCTGCACGACGACTGGCCGTTCGAGAACGTCGACTACACCGGCCGAGACGGGATGTAGATGCCGTCGTCATCGAATGGCTGGATATCTCGGTGCGCGAGGAGAGTGATGAGGTTGCCGTCCCGGCGTTTCTGAAATGTCTGGGTGAAGCGAACGCGCAACTTCTCGGGTGGGCGACCCCTCACCTGGAAGTCCTCGGTGTAGACACCCCACGACACGCCGGTGTCCCCGTGGACTGCCACTTCGATCGATTCCGCGGCGACGTCGTAGTACTCCATCGATTCGTGGAACTGTCTGACTCGCGCCAGCAGCGCAGCGTCGGAGTACCGAGCGTCATCCCCGCGGGGTATTTGGGTTCGCAGGCCGTAGCCCGCAGCAAACCCGTACCTGTTGGCCGCGATGGTTTCTACGGCGCCGCTGTTCCACGCCGCAAACTCGCGTTCCATCTGTTGGCGGACCTCGTCCTCAGTCAGGTCAGACATGAGTCCTCTCTTAGGCGCCTGGGCCTTGGCGATCGTCGATGAACCTCTGGCAGTACGTCTTGAACATCGTGTGAATGCCGGTCTCGGTGTATCCGTACTCCTCGAGGGTGTACTCGTGGGGCGGCCGGTCCTCGCGCTTGTTCGCCCCTAGGTGTTTCACCATCGCATCGCGGACGGCGGGAGTGAGCTCCAGACCCATGAAGCCGTACACGTCTTCCATCACCTCGAGCGGCTTGGAGACCGTATCGTGATACCAGACATCGAAGAACCGTTCCTCGTTGCCTTCACGAGTCTCGAGCGTGTGCGAGACGCCTCGAGCGAATACCTCGGCGGTTTCTCCTGCTACGACGAGCTTGTCTGCATCGGGGTCTCCGATCAGCCACAGGTTGTAGAAGAGGCTGGTCACCGAGGGAATCGTCACTGCCGGGTCTCTATGAGTGGCGATGACCTGGGAATCGGGAAACACCTGCAAGAGGATTGCCATCCAATGAAGGTGGTACGGCGATTTGAGTAGCCACCGCAGGGCGGTCTCACCGCGCTGCTTCTTCTGCCACTGCAGAA
>JBPCTU010000069.1:0-2583 GCA_051011515.1 Acidimicrobiales bacterium | reverse complement strand
CAAGTGACCACCAAGAGCGCGTCCGTCCACGCCCAGCGTCGTGATCTCGGTACTCTGGGGATGTGCGTTGGGAGCTCGAGGAGTTCTCCGGATCCCTGACGTCGGTGGCGGCTGCGACAGTGGCGGTTTACCGGCGCGACATAACCGCTCTGGCCGAGTGGTCCAACTCCCGCGGCATCGCGGGCCCCGCTTTTGTCAGCCGGCGCCAGCTGCGCGGCTACCTCTCGTGGCTGATCAGCGAGGGATACGCCCGGCGGACGATCGCCCGCAAGGCGTCGTCGATCCGGCGTTACTTCGCATGGGCGCTCAAGCGTGGACTGATCGAAACCAATCCCAGCATCGGCCTCCAGACTCCGAGCGGAGGCGGCCGACTGCCCAGGGTCCTGCGCCGCGAAGAGCTGGACACCCTCTTGTCGGGCGATCGCGCAGCCCTAGCGGACCAGCCGGAAGAGGTTGTCGTCCGCGACGATGCCGTCCTCGAGATCCTTTACGGCAGCGGCCTGCGTGTCAGCGAGCTCTGTGGGCTGAAAGTGTCCGACATCGACGAGGACCGCCGACTCGTGAGGGTGATGGGCAAGGGAGAGAAGGAACGGCTCGTGCCGCTCTCGCAACCCTCGCTACGCGCCATTGGGGCCTGGGTGGATCGAGGTCGACCTGTCCTGTCAGGGGCCGAGGCCGGCGACGCGCTGTTCGTGAACCTGCGAGGGCGCCCGCTAGGCCCGCGCGACGTTCGACGCATCCTCGATCGCCGCGCCGCCGAGCCGGTCAACCCACATGCCCTGCGACACACCTACGCTACGCATCTTCTGGATGGAGGCGCCGACCTGCGTGCTGTACAGGAGCTGTTGGGTCATGCCGACTTGAGCTCGACACAGATATACACCCATGTGAGCAAAGAGCGTCTTCGGCGGGTCGTCGAAGAATCGCACCCCCGCGCATGACAGAACTCGCCGACACCGCCAATCTCTGGGACGCATACAAGCGCACCAGCGACAAGGACCTTCAGCGGCAGTTGGTTCTCCACTATGCCTCGTTGGTGAAATATGTGGCCGCCCGAGTCGCCACCGGGCTGCCCGCGACTGTCGAACAGGGCGATCTCGTCAGCTACGGCATGTTCGGCCTCATCGACGCGATCGAGAAGTTCGAGCTCGAGCGGGGATTCAAGTTCGAGACCTATGCGATTCCGAGGATCCGCGGTGCAATCCTTGACGAGCTCCGGTCGATGGACTGGGTGCCGAGGTCGGTCAGGGCAAAGGCGAGACGTATCGAACAGGCGATGGCCGGATTCGAGAACGACGAGGGCCGAAGTCCGAGCGAGGAGGAGCTGGCAGAACGGTGTGGTCTGTCGCTCAACGATCTCAGGTCGACTCTTGGTCAGATAGCGCGTGGTGGCATTCTGGGGCTCGACGAGATGATGTCGGGGGGCACCACCGAAGGCATAAGTGTTGGCGACACCGTTGCCGACGATACGCCCGGGCCTGGCGGACAGTACGAGGCCAGCGAGATTCGACAGCTGCTGGCGGCTTCGATCCTGGCTCTGCCCGACCGAGAACGCACCGTGCTCGGCTTGTACTACTACGAGACCATGACGCTCGCCGAGATCGGCTCGGTCCTGGGCGTGAGCGAGAGCCGGGTGTGCCAGATCCATGGCAAAGCGGTCCTCCAGCTGCGCTCTCGACTGCTGGCGGCCACCAGAGACGTCTGATCCAGTAATCGGGGCGCCGCGCTGCCCCCGGCTCTCCGAGACAACGACTTCCCCTGAGACCACCTGTCACTTCGTGTGTCGGTGGTCTTTGCCGAGTCGACGCAAGGAGCAAGCGATGAAACGTGTTCGGGTGTGTGCAGCGTGGGCCGGACGAACGCTGGCGGTCGCGGTCGTGGCCTCCGTTGCGTTTGTGCCGTTGGCGGTACCGGTTGCCTCGCAGACTGTCCCGCCGGTGGATGGGCCCGTAGTCGACGGTTACCGGCCCCCAATCCATATCGGCGCGCCGGGGAACAGGGGGTGGGAATACCTCGTATCGGAGCCGTCGCCGGTGCGGGCGGCTCGCGCCGGCAGCGTGGCATTTGCCGGCGTTATCGCCGGTCGTCTGTACGTGTCGATCCAACACAGTGGCTGGTTGCGTACCACCTACTCGTACCTCGACACGATCGGCGTCGTAGCCGGGCAACGTGTGGTTGCTGGAGAGGTGCTCGGCACGGTCAGCGGATCGTTTCACTTCGGGGCTCGAAGAAACGGTGCCTACGTTGACCCCGCAACGTTGTTCGTAATGCCCAGGACCCCTGCGGTATTGATCGCGCGCCACTAGTCGGAGGCGGGCTGTCGGCGCTCGTCCCTCGCGCATGGGGGGTGGCGCACCCGGTTTCGGGAGGTGTCGCGTTTGTGTCCCTGGAACGTTCTGCCAGCGTTAAGTGTGCGCGGGTGAGCGTTTTACGCTGGCAGTACTGTTCCGCAGGCAAGCTGCGGCTGCGCCGGAGGCGGTCTACCGCTCCTCGTCCCTCGGAGCCGGGCTGTGGCAGATTCGGGTGTTGGGCGTGGCGCGTGTGGTGTTTACGTGTTCTGCCAGCGTTAAGTGTGCGCGGGTG
>JBPCTU010000068.1:0-4881 GCA_051011515.1 Acidimicrobiales bacterium | reverse complement strand
ATATGTACCCGACTTGAGCCTGGCGAGGGCCGCGTCGATCTCCTCGACGGCCTGGCGCGCGTGAGCGCTGAGGGCTAGATCGCGTTCGCGCTCGACGGCCAACGTGTCGCCTTCGCCCGACTCCTCGTCGAACTGAACGTCGCCCGGCTCGCGCCCTTCCACCAGGGAGTCGGCCTCGGCTTTCAAACTTTCCGCAGAATGAACGTAGCGAGACCGCTCATCCAGCAGGGCTTGCTTCATCTCGTCAAGAAACTTCTTGTCGAACGGACTTTTGGGACCTGAGCCGGAGCGAGTCGTTCCCTTCTTCGCCGCGGTGGTTTTCTTGGCCGCAGCTTTCTTCGCCGGTGCCTTCTTCGCGGCCGGTTTCTTCGCAGTTGTCTTCTTGTCGGCCGCCTTCTTCTGCGCGGCGGTCTGCTTCGTCGCGGACTTCTTGGCTTTGGACTGAGCCGCCTTGGCCATTTCTCTCACTCCCGAATCTGAGGGTCGATCCCCGAACCGTCCGGCTCGCCGCCGGTTGCAAGGGGCGGAGTGTAGCCCGCGAGCTGACATGACGGTATGACCTGGCCAAATGACGACTGGCCCGGCGAGGACGAACGGCGCGGAGGCGCAAAATGGGTCTTGTGATCATGAAGGAACGTCATATTCCCCGCCGTGAACGTGCTTTATTCGCATTTCATTCCCCAACGTCCCGATACTCTTCGGTCACCATGAGCGATTCGCCCTCCCCCGGTTACCCCCAGATCGACCCCAAACCCGATCTACCGGAGATCGAGGCGCGAATTTTGGCGTATTGGGAAGCAGACGACACCTTTCAGGAGAGCATCGATCAGCGACCACCCAGTGATGAATTCGTGTTCTACGACGGCCCACCATTCGCAAACGGGCTGCCACACCACGGCCATCTTTTGACCGGGTACGTGAAGGACGTCGTACCCAGGTACCAGACCATGCGCGGCCGCAAAGTCGACCGCCGCTTCGGGTGGGATTGTCACGGCCTTCCTGCCGAGATGGAGACCGAAAAGGAACTCGGCGTGTCAGGCCGAGCTGCCATCACCGAACTCGGGATCGAGACGTTCAACGCACAGTGTCGAAGTTCGGTGTTGCGATACACCGAAGACTGGGAAGAGACGGTCACCCGCCAGGCCCGTTGGGTCGACTTCGACAACGACTACAAGACCATGGACCTTGACTACATGGAATCGGTCATGTGGGCGTTCAGGCAGCTTTGGGATCGCGGCCTGATCTACGAGGCATACAGAGTCATGCCCTACAGCTGGGGCGCCGAAACGCCGCTTTCGAACTTCGAGATAAGAATCGACGACGCCACCCGGCCGCGACAAGACCCGGCCATCACGGTGGCCTTCGACCTCACCCCCGCGCCCGGGGATCCCGGCCCCATCCAGGTCCTGGCTTGGACGACGACTCCTTGGACACTGCCGTCCAACCTGGCGCTCGCGGTCGGACCCGATGTTGAGTATTCGTTGGTGGAAGCGGGCGACCGCTACTACCTGCTGGGCGCGGCCGCTGTCGAGAAATACCGCAGCTCCCTCGGTGAAGGGGAAGTGCACTCGACGGTTGTCGGGCGCGACTTGATCGATCGGACTTACACACCGCTGTTGCCGTACTTCGAACAACGTTCTGACGCCTTCAGGGTGCTTGCAGCCGACTTCGTCGACACGGAGGAGGGCACCGGGGTCGTACACATGGCGCCGGGGTTCGGCGAAGACGATCAACGCATCTGCAAGGAGAACGGGATCGAGATCGGGGCGGCCATTCCCGTCGACGATCAGGGCCGGTTCACCGATGATGTCGTGGAATGGGCGGGACAGAACGTCTTCGACGCGAACCCTGAAATCATTCGCGCGCTCAAAGCCGCCGACCGAGTCATCCGTCACGACACCTACGAGCACAACTATCCCCACTGCTGGCGGACCGACACACCAATCATCTACAAGGCGATCTCTTCCTGGTATGTGGAGGTGACCGCTATACGTGACCGCCTCATGGAACTCAACCAAGAAATCAACTGGGTTCCCGACCACGTTCGCGACGGCCGGTTCGGGATGTGGCTCGACGGTGCCCGAGACTGGTCCATCAGCCGGAACAGGTTTTGGGGGTCACCGATCCCGGTCTGGCGTAGCGATGACCCTCGCTACCCACGCACCGACGTGTATGGAAGCCTCGACGAGATAGAGGCCGACTTCGGCATTCGCCCCACCGACCTTCACCGTCCCTTCATCGACAATCTCACGAGGCCCAATCCCGACGATCCGACCGGTAACTCGACGATGCGGCGCGTCGAGGAGGTTCTCGATTGCTGGTTCGAATCCGGATCTATGCCGTTCGCCCAGGTGCACTACCCATTCGAGAACAAGGACTGGTTCGAGGACCACTTTCCGGCGGACTTCATCGTCGAATACATCAACCAGACCCGTGGCTGGTTCTACACATTGCATGTGCTTGCCGGTGCGCTGTTCGACAAGCCGGCTTTCCAAAACGTGATCTGCCACGGGATCCTGCTGGCCGACGACGGTGCCAAGTTGTCGAAGCGGTTGCGCAACTACACCGAACCGGCCGAGATCTTCGAGACGCAGGGATCGGATGCGCTCAGGTGGTATCTGCTCTCCACCAACATTGTTCGCGGCGGCGACACCCGGATCAGCGACCAGGGCATAGACGAGGTGGTCCGCCAGGTCATCACGCCAATCTGGAACGCCTATTCCTTCTTCACCCTCTACGCCAATGCCGACGGTGTGAGAGCCAGGCCTCGGACCGACGCGAGTGGAGTCCTCGACCGGTACATCCTCGCCAAGACCGGACAGTTGGTAGCGAACGTCGGTGAGCGAATGGACGCCTACGACCTCGCAGGCGCGAGTGCCGAGATCCACGCGTTCATCGACGCACTCAACAACTGGTACATCCGGCGCAGTCGCGATCGTTTCTGGGCTCCCGCTTCTGAGGCCGAGCCTGCTGACAAACAGGACGCGTACGACACGCTGTACACGGTGCTCACAACGCTGGCCAAGGTCGCCGCGCCGTTTCTGCCGATGATCATGGAGGAGATGTACACCGGCCTCACTGGCGAGAGGAGCGTCCACCTCAACGACTGGCCGGACCCCAGCGACTTCGTCGTTGACGACGAACTGGTAATCGCAATGGACCGCACCCGCGACGTTGTCTCGACCGCTCTGCGTCTCCGCGAAGACACGAACCTCCGGGTCCGGTTGCCACTCCAAGAGCTGACGGTCGCCGGGGACGACGCAGCACAACTCGAGCCATTCGTCGAGCTTGTCGCGGATGAGGTCAACGTGAAGTCGGTGGTCCTCACCGACGATCTCGCGGGCCACGGCACATTCGTACTGCGACCTGACGGAAAGAGCCTGGGTCCGCGACTCGGGTCACGCGTTCAAGCTGTCTTCGCTGCGGCCAAGGCGGGCGAATGGCAGATGTCGGCCGATGGGACCGTGGCAGCTGCCGGCGAGAGCCTTACGCCGGAGGAGTTCGAGCTGGCGCTCAGGGCCCCCGAAGGCACAACTGCAGGCGCCCTGAAAAGCAACGACGCGGTCGTTTCGCTCAACACACAACTGACACCGGCTCTGGAGGCGGAGGGGGTCGCTCGCGATCTCGTGCGACAGATCCAGGAGGCACGGAAGCTCGACGGATTGGAAGTCAGCGATCGGATCGAGCTGTGGATCGATACCCGAGACGATGGTGTGGTCGACGCCGTGAAGGCACACGAAAACTACGTGCGAGACCAGGTTCTTGCGGTCTCGGTCAGCTATGCGGCTGTGCCTGATGGACTGCCGGTCCACGACGCCGCAACCGTTGGACTCACCCGAGTGGCAGTCCGGGTTGTGGGCTGACGCTCTGAAGACACGGGCCTGATCGCCCGGTGACAGATTCAGGTACCGCCGGGGCCAAAACGATCGCGCCATCGACCGCCGCTGGTGTCGCCTTCTTCGTCGCCGTCGAAGAACGCCGAAAGCGCAGCGTCGGTGTCGTCGTCGAGCGGGCCCAGGGAGTCGGACTCCGCGTCTCGAAGCTCGTCGAAGAACCGTTCGCCGGCACCGTCGACGGCCTGCATCGAGGCGGTAGGCGGCCCACCGGCATCATCTTCGGATTCGACATCGAAGATTGTCGCAGCTGGGGGCTCCTCGTCCAGCCACTCGGCCGACGTGTCCGCGGCATGGGGATCCGGCTCGTCGAATACCGACCTCGCAGCTTCGCTCTCTGGGTCGGACTCATCGTCGTCAACGACCGTTTCATCGGAATCGACAGCGTCAGTAGACGTTCCAATGTCAGAGGCCCCGGCGCTCTCCTGCTCATCGAGCGAAACATCCGAGGCGGCTTCGCCGTCGCCGGGACCCTCGTCAGCTTCTGCGATGTTCTTGGCAGCGACGAGACCCCCGCCTGCCAGCACAGCAGCCCGCAAGTCGTCGACCATCCCGAGCATACGAGAGCGCTCGGTATCAACGTGGGTTTCAATCGCTGCGACCTCGGTGGAGAGTTCGTCACGGCGCCCCTCGAGTGCTGAGATCTCATCCACCAGCTCGGCGCGGGTTTCCTCTGCGACCCGGCGGGCCTCGTCCGCGGCCACCTCGCGGATCGCAGCGGCCTGAGTCTCGGCAGTGGTCGTGACCCTCGCGGCGTGCTCGTCGGCCTCGCCCCGAGTCAGCGCTGCGTACTCGTCTGCCTCGCTCCGAACTCCGGCTGCATAAACATCGGCGTCGGACGTGAGGGTGTCTGCGGCCAGCTGAGCCGCGGCCAGAAGGTTCCGAGCGGCGCCCTCGGGATCATGCAAACGGGGCGTTCCTCCTGAGGGCGGTGGAGGAGGGGGGGGGGCCGTCGACCGCACCAAAGCCTCCCCCAACCCAAAAAACC
>JBPCTU010000067.1:0-4191 GCA_051011515.1 Acidimicrobiales bacterium | reverse complement strand
TTGTAGGAACCCCTGGGCACGCTGTACGGAAGCTGCGAGCCCATTCTTGGCTGTAGGTAACCGTGGTCGATCCACGCCGCGGCCAGCGGTCCCATGAGCTGCAACATCGAGTCCAGGAGCGAGACGTCGATCACCTGCCCGACGTCTGACCGGAGGGCGACCATGATTGCAAAGGCCCCGACGAGGCCGGTCACCTCATCGGTGAGGGCAATCGGTGGCAGGAGTGGGTCGCCGTCGGCTTCTCCGTTGATCGCCGCTAAACCCGACATCGCTTCGGCAAGGGTGGCGAACCCCGGCCGGTCACGGTATGGGCCTGTCTGCCCAAAACCTGTGACCCTGAGCACCACCAACTTTGGGTTCGATTCGATCAAGAGGGCCGGATCGAGACCCAGGGCCTCGAGCTTTCCGGGCCGAAAGTTCTCGATCAACACATCAGCGTCTTGAAGCAGTGCCTCGACAACGGCGAAGTCCTCCGGGTCCTTGAGATCCAAGCTGGCGACACGTTTCCCTCTGTTGACGTACTTCCACCAGTACGTCGCATCGTCGTCGGGATCGCGCCACCCCATGCGCCTCATGCTGTCGCCCGATGGGGACTCGATCTTGATCACGTCGGCTCCGAAGTCGGCCAAGTAGCGAGCCGCGTGCGGCCCAGCCAGGACTGTGGAGAGATCGAGGACACGAAGACCGTCGAGTGGAGGTGTGTTCTGTGTAGCACCTCGTGACTCAGTCATAAGAACTCCCAATCGCTCGGCCGGAATGGCCCCCGATGACAAGAAAGCCGAGGTTACCGGCGACGCCACGCCTGGAAGCAGAGTCGTATGCTGCCGACGTGACACCTCTCGACTTGGAGTTCGTACGCGCACAGTTTCCGGCTTTCGAGCACCCGGAGTCGCGATCATGGGCGCACCTCGAAAACGCCGGCGGGAGCTACGCACCGCACCAGGTCATAGAGCGGCTCCAACACTTCTTCACCGCAACCAAGGTGCAGCCCTATTGGGACTTCGGGCCATCGAAGACGGCTGGTGAAGCAATGGACATTGCCAAGCAGAGGCTGCCGGCCACGTTCAACGCCGATCCGGACGAGGTCCACTTCGGACCGTCGACGACTCAGAACACCTATGTGATGGCCAACGCCCTCAAAGCGCAGATGCGGCCTGGTGACGAAGTCATCGTGACCAACCAGGATCACGAAGCCAACATCGGAGCGTGGCGCCGGCTGACCGACGCCGGGATCGTCGTTCGCGAGTGGGGTGTCGACCCCGAATCGGGGCTCCTCAGCCTCGAATCGTTGCAGCCTCTTCTGACCGACCGGACGACTCTGGTTGCGGTGACGCATGCATCGAACGTTGCCGCAACCATCAACCCAATCGAGGAAATTTCGGCTCTCGCGCGCGAGGTCGGCGCGTTGGTCGTGGTCGACGGGGTGTCATTCGCCCCACACTCCGACGTCGACGTGAGAGCCCTGGGCTGCGACGTGTACATGTACAGCGCATACAAGACCTACGGACCCCACGTCGGCATGATGTACGTCGAGCGGTCCCTGGCACAGGAACTCGAAAACCAGGGCCACTACTTCAACGCCGACAACCTCACAGCCAAACTCGTTCCGGCCGGGCCGGATCACGCCGAGATAGCAGCGAGCGCAGGCATCCTCAGCTATTACGACAGTGTCTACCGACACCACCTGGCCGGATCTCCTGACAACGACGTAGAACTGGTCCGCGCGGTGTTCGCGCTGTTCGGTGCTCACGAACAGGAGCTGATGACCCCGCTCGTCGATTACGTGGTCGGCCACGATGATCTTGTGCTGGTGGGTACACACTCCGCGGATCGGGC
Source organism: Acidimicrobiales bacterium (assembly GCA_051011515.1). Lineage (GTDB taxonomy): Bacteria > Actinomycetota > Acidimicrobiia > Acidimicrobiales > UBA8592 > JBPCTU01. The sequence goes on along the minus strand of JBPCTU010000067.1, from coordinate 2,355 downwards.
GCATAGAGCACCGACGATCGCCTTCTACAGCCCAAGAATTGCTTCAGTCGAAATCTACAACGGACTAGTTGCGTCCCAGATCAGCTGCGGCCACGGCAACTTCTACGCGCGTCGGCTGGTCGAGGCCATGGGGCTCGACGCCGAGGACGGTGTCGTCCGCCTGTCGATGGTGCACTACAACACTCTTGACGAGGTGACCCGAGCGATCGAAACCCTGGACTCGATCGTGGCGCGTGCATGACTCGGACAGCAGGCTCAGCGATGATTGATCCGTGAGCGGTAGCGAGGAGGAACCGGAACGAAAGGTCGAGATCGTCTTCGAGGGCGCCGACGACGGACCCGTAGACGTACCAATCGCGCGCCCAGCCGACGAGCCTCGCCCTGGCCCCGACACTGGTTCCACCTCGACCCGCAACCCACTTGACTCGGGAGAAGAAGCGCCGGCGTCTGGTCACGTCGTCGGAAAAGATCGGCTAGGCAACGTCGTAGGCGCGGTCAACGACACGGTCGAACAACTTCGCCAGCAGCGGCGCGAAGCCCAGCTGGTGGGCTCGGGAGGTCCATCGAGGACAACGTTGTTCCCAGAACGGACCGCGCAGGTGATCCAGGCCACTCAGGTCGACATCGCCATCGTCCTACAACTCATCAGCGACGGAATCGTCTCGGGCGCTCTCGAACTCGACGCCGCGGTCGGCGTCCCTCGCGACGGCGTGGCAGTCTTCACGGGCCGACTACGTATGCCGACGTCGAGGCTGAACCGAAGGATCGAGCTACGCATCTACCCAACGGCGTCGACCAACCTCACCGTGCTCGAACTACTACCGCGGCGTCGCTGGATGCCCCAGACAGAGCGGTACCTCAAGGCAGGGGTCCCTGTAATCACCGACCTGACCGACAGGATCGAAGCGGAGGCTTCGCCGCCCTAGGGGCCAGCCCCCAAGCGCCAGGCCCCCATGGACACAGGTCGAGGCCTAGATGGCGAGGCGGCTCCGGCCCTGTTCGAGGTCCAAGAGGTAACGCTTGGCCTCGAGGCCGCCGGCGAAACCAGTGAGAGAGCCGTCTTTGCCCACCACCCGGTGGCACGGCAGGACGATGGACACCGGGTTCCGACCATTCGCCGCCCCGACCGCCCGAACGGCCGTCGGACGACCGAGCATCTCTGCCTGACGGGCGTAGGTGGAAGTTTCACCGAAAGGGATGGCACTCAAGGAGTGCCAGACACTGATCTGGAAGTCGGTACCACGTAAGTCGAGCGGAATGTCGAAGTGGCACCGCTCGCCTGCGAAGTATTCGGTGAGTTGTCTCGACGCCCTATCTAGGACGGGATGACTCTCGACTGGCGTGGGCATGACGTCCAATACGACACGGTGGTCGTCATCGGGCCATAGGACCGCACGAAGGCCGGCGTCAGAGGCAACAAGAGTCAGGTCGCCCACTGGGCTGTCGACCGACGTGCTGAACAGGGGTTCGGTCATGATTGCTCCTTGGTTCTGCTTGCCGAGTCCCACAAATAGTGGGCGGCATAGGTACGCCACGGGGCCCACGACTGGCCGTGAGCCGCGAGTTCCGCCCCACTCGCTGGCAGCCCGAGACGACCTGCTGCTTGTCTAACCACCAGATCGCCGGTTGGCAAGACATCGGGGTCACGTAGTGCTCTGAGAGTCACATAATCCGCGGTCCATGGCCCGATTCCATGCACCGCGAGCAGCCGTTCGCGCACCTCGTCCCTATCCGCTCCAGGATCGAGAGACAGGTCCGATGCTGCTAGACGCGCGATCTCTTCGATCGCCCGCCGGCTTCGCGACGTCAAACCGAGGCCTTCGAGGTCTTCTCCCAGCAAGTCTCGGGGTGACGGAAACGCGACCGCACCCGGTACACCGGCCAGAGGTGTTCCGTACGCGGCGACCAGCCTCGACATTGCCGCGCATGCGGAGGTTACAGACACCTGCTGGCCCACAATTGCGAACACCGTCGTCTCGAACCCGTCCACGGCGCCGGGAGCTCGGAGTCCGGGGGTGCCGGCCACCAACTCGCCGAACACAGCATCGGAGCTGAGCGACTCCGCGATCGTTGTCGGGTCGGCGTCGAGGTCCAGGAAGCGCCGGCACCGCTCCACTGCTGCTGCCAGATCCCGAAGATCCGACAACTCGAGGACGCAGGAAACGTAGTCCTCCTCGAACCGGAGCCGAGCGAGACCCGGGCCATTGCTCAGCCGGAGAGTTCGGTGAATCCAGCCGTCCGAAACCCACTGCATGCCAACGACGCTTCGATGCTCCACCCACGCCGACATCTCCTCGGTCGCATATGGGCCCCGGAAGGGCAATCTGACCCGGAGCTCACCTCGCTCACCTGATG
>JBPCTU010000066.1:0-5037 GCA_051011515.1 Acidimicrobiales bacterium | reverse complement strand
TTCGCCCGCCACAGCGACGGCCGCGTGGAAAAGTAGCCCTACCCCCTCCCCTTAGAACCGCTCAGCCAAGAGGGTGACAGCCCGGGCCCCACTCGGCTCGGTTCCTTGCGTTCTGCCAGCGTAAAACGTCCCTATAGGGACGTTTTACGCTGGCAGGAACATCTCGCGGACACGACGAGGGGAATGCCGGCCGGGCGTGGCACGATTGGCGCCATGTCCGCACCGCAGGGGCCCCTTCACGGCATCCGAATCGCCGACTTCACCACTGTGGTGATGGGCCCGCTGGCCACGCGCATGCTCGGCGACATGGGAGCCGACGTCATCCGGGTGGAGGCCCCTGGGGGCGACATCATCCGCCAATACGCACCCATGCGGAGCCCGAGAATGGGCGCCTTCAGCATGAACGTCAACCGGAACAAACGAAGCGCTGTCGTGGACATGAAGACCACTGCCGGTCGCACCGCCGCCCTCGACCTCATCGCAACGTGCGACGTCTTCGTCACCAACCACCGCCGCAAAGCTCTCGATCGACTGGGTCTCGACGAAAAATCGGTGCGCCAAGTCAAACCCGACATCGTCTATTGCGTAACCAACGGTTTCGGCAGCGACGGCCCCAGCGCCGACAAGCCGGCCTACGACGACATCATCCAGGCCGCTTCGGGCCTCGCCTCCACCTTCAACTGGAACGCCGACCAGCCCATGTTCGTCCCCTCGATAGTGGCGGACAAGATCACCGGGGTTCACGTGGCTTTCGCTATCGCTGCGGCTCTGGCCGGACGAGCTACGACCGGTCACGGCGCCTCGCTCGAGGTCCCAATGGCCGAAACCATGGCCGCGTTCAACCTCGTGGAGCATCTCGGCGGCCAGACGTTCAACCCCACCGACGGCCCCTTCAGTTATCAACGAGTGACCACACCTCACCGCCGGCCCCGGAAGACCAGCGATGGCTGGATCGCGATCTTGCCCTACACCGAGGAGTCCTGGGACCAGTTCTTCGAGTTCGGCGGCAAGCCTGAGCTCATGGGTGACTCCCGCTTCGCCAGCGCCTACGACAGGGTGCAGTACGCCGAAATCCTGTACCCACTCATGGACGAAGTCATTCGCAGACGCACAACAACGGAGTGGTTGGACTTCTGTGATGCCAACAACATTCCAGCCGCGCCGGTCACCCAACTCGACGAGTTGATAGAGGATGAGCACCTGCAAGCTGTAGGACTTTTTGTCGACCACGACCACAGCACCGAGGGGCCGATCCGATACGTTCGCGACGCCATCGTTGTCGACGGCGCGCACAACCCGATGCGTCACGACGCACCGCGGTTGGCCCAACAAACAGCCGAAGTGTTTGCCGAGATCGGCTACACCGAAGCTCAAATCGCCGAATTGTTGGCGGTCTTCGCCGACACCGAGCAAACGAGCTCCGCCACAACCCCTGACCCAAACCAACAGGAGAGCCCGCAATGACACCGAAGTTCGGCCTGGCATTTGCCAGCAGCATCGGCACCGACCCAGACAGCGCGCTCGAGATCACCCGGGTGGCCGAGGAGGTCGGCTTCGAGTCGGTGTGGGGCGGTGAGCATGTGATCTTCCCGTCCACCATCGAATCCGCCTACCCCTACACCGCCGATGGCAAGGTGCCGGCGACTCCGGAGACGCCCATTCCGGACCCACTGATCTGGCTGGCCTACGTAGCCGCCGTTGCGCCGAGTCTCAGGCTCGGCACCTGCATCCTCATCCTGCCTCAACGCAATCCGCTGGTTCTGGCCAAGGAGCTCGCGACCCTCGACCACTTCAGCGGCGGCCGGGTCGAGTTGGGCATCGGCGTGGGCTGGATGAAGGAGGAGTTCGATGCGCTCGGTGTGCCGTGGGAGCGCCGAGGAGCGCGGACCGATGAATACGTCGAGGCGCTGCGCACAGTCTGGTCGGGCTCCCATGTGGAGTTCCATGGAGAGTTCGTCGACTTCGACCCGTTGACATGCACGCCACTGCCTCCCCAGGGCAGCGACATCCCGATCCTCGTGGGCGGCGATACCCCGGCGGCGATCCGCCGAGCGGCCAAGCTGGCTGATGGGTATTTCCCCGGCGAGGGCGACCCCGAACGGCTCGGCGAACTGATCACGGCGGTCAGACAAGCGTGTGCCGATGCCGACCGCGACCCCGAAAGCATCGAGATCAACGCCATGTTCGGCATGCAGATGGCCAGCCCCGCCGAGGGCGTCGAGCAGATGAGCGAACTGGGCGTCGGTCGCATCATGGTGCCTGCGTTCTTCTTCGCCGGCGAAGGCGGCATCGACCGATTGCGCGAGTTCGGCGAGTCGTTCGTACTCGCCGGCTGATCACTCGAACTGCCACCACCAACGGGCTGCGACAGTTCACAACCAACCGGCCGACCGGCCGGTGACTCAGCGATTCTTGCGACGCGCCGCCTTCTGCTTCTTGCGGTTCCGGCTCTTCGTGCCGCCCGGCCTGGCCTTTTGGGCGTGGGCTTTGTTGTGGAGTCCCTTCGACTTCCCGGGCCGGTCGTAGGGCAGCTCACGGAACCACAGGTTGCACGCCCACTTCTCGCCATAAAGCACCGGGAGTCCACCATGGAGCGACTTCTTGTGGACGTCGTTCACGATGCCGGTCGTGTTGTGGAACAACACCATGCGGCCGGGGATGGGTTCGACCTCGAGCTTGAGTTTGGGGAACCCCGTGCCGCCGCCCGCATCGACCTCGTTGAGGTACATGAGCGCGGTCACGAGGCGTTGACCCCCGTTTGCGGTCCTTTGGGCGTGCCGGTCGGTGCCGATCTTCCAGGAGTCGTGGTGGGCCTTGTACTCCTCGGTCTCGGCGTAGTGGACCACCTGCAGCGACTCGGCATGGAAGATCGGAATCTTCACGAGCTCACTGACGCGTTTGACCAAGCCCCGAACCACTGGTGTCGAATCGTGAGGTATCCAGGCCGTGCTGCCGGTGCGGCCTTCGCTGAAAGCCACGTCGTCGTCGAGGGTGACCTTGCCCCGCTTCATCTTGTTGCGGGCCAGGTTGATGATGTGGGTACGTTCCCCGCTGGTGATGAAGTCGTCTACGACGACCACCATGGGGTCGTCGGCGACCTGCTCACCGAGGTCGTAACTCTCGCGCACGGTCACATTCATCCCAAGAGCCTGCCGCGGCGACGATGGAGATGGCAAGACTTCGGCATCCGAGCTTTGGCGCGCTAGAACTGAACCGTGCTGATTGTTGTCTCCCCGGCCAAATCGCTCGACTTCGAGTCGCCCTTGGCGACGCGCAAACACAGCGAGCCGCGCATGCTCGACCAGGCCGCAGAGTTGGTCGACATCATGGCCGACAAGACACCGGAGCAGCTGGCGAAGATGATGTCGATCTCCGCCGGGCTGGCCGAGCTGAATTTCGAACGTTTCCAGGATTGGGAAGCACCCTTCACCGCCCACAATGCTCGCCCCGCGCTGCTCGCGTTCAGCGGCGACGTGTATCTGGGCATGGACGCTCCGAACACCTTCGACGAACGCGACTACACCCAGGCCCAGAAGGTGCTGCGGATCTTGTCCGGGTTGTACGGGGTGTTGCGGCCACTCGATCTGATCCAGCCGTATCGCTTGGAGATGGGTTCAACCCTCAACACCCCCAAGGGCAAGGACCTGTACTCGTTCTGGGGGCCCGACATCACCGATCGCATCAATGCCGATCTGGCAGAAAGCCCGGGAGCCAAGATTCTGGTGAACCTGGCGTCCAACGAGTACTTCGGCTCGATCCGACCCGATGCGCTCGAGGGCAAGCTGGTCACGCCCACGTTCCTGGATTCGAAGAACGGCGGGCCGTACAAGGTGGTCAGCTTCTTCGCCAAGAGAGCACGAGGCCGGATGGCCGGATGGATCATCACCGAACGAATCAAGTCGGGCCGCGGATTGTTGGACTTCACTGGGATGGGTTATCGCTACGACGCGCAGCGATCGGCACCCGACTCGCCGACGTTCATCCGCGAAGACGGCGGAATGACCTGACGAGACCACACCAACCCGTACTGCCAGCGTGAAGCGTCCTTCGGCGCGCGCTTTACGCTGGCAGAACAGCTGTCGGTGACACCTAGTCGTGGTTGGTGGGGACTAGTGGCGGCTACGCCAGCGGGCCACGCCGATGATCAGCCAGGGAATGCTGCCAATACCTACCACCAGCGCAGCTGTCGACCATGGAGATGAGTTGTCGTCGCCTGGGGTGATGGTCACCCCGCTGGCCTCTTCAGGCGGAAGGGGAACCTCGGTTGCCGTAGACGTAACAGTGGGGGCAGCGGTGTTCTCTACTTGTGCCCCTGACACCTCGGCTTCGGCGGTGGGTTCGGGAACTGGCGTGTTCTCCTCGCCTTCGTCATCCTCCCCGTTCTGAGCCAATGCCTCTTCCAAAGCCCGGCGGAGCGCCTCGCCAATCGTCTCATCGTCGGGTGTGGCCGTGGGAATCGGGCTGGGGGTTGGGGGCGTTCCGCTGGTCGGTTGGGGCCTGGGTGGCGAGATTGGGCGACTGGTGGCGGTCGGCGTGGGACGCGCGGTGCGGGTGGGGCGTGGGAGAGGCGTGCGCGTGGCCCTAGGCGTTGGTGTCCGTGTTGCAGTTGGCGGAGGCGTCGGTTCCGGTGGTACAGGCGTAGCCGTAGGCGGCACAGGCGTCGGCTCAGGCGGCACAGGCGTAGCCGTCGGCGGCACAGGCGTCGGTTCCGGCGGCACAGGCGTAGCGGTCGGTGGCACAGGCGTAGCCGTCGGCGGCACAGGCGTCGGCTCAGGCGGCACAGGCGTAGCGGTCGGCGGCACAGGCGTCGGCTCAGGCGGAGGAGTCTGAGCAGACGCGGCAGACAACGGCACCAGCCACAGCATGAGGATGACCACCATGCCCACTACGCCCATACGTCGAGCCAACATTACGGCTCCCTCTCCCCGGCCTCGCCCCTAAGCACTGCCGTCATCTGTTGTACCTGTGATTGTGACGGGATGCCTGGCCCGATGGGTTGGTCGGCCCACAGCACAGGCCAAACCCGCGCCCTTCGTT